>DATIEF010000233.1:0-2370 GCA_035455865.1 Gemmatimonadales bacterium
TCTGGGGGAAGTACCCGCGAAGCGGGGGTAGGGGGCTCCAGCGGAGAACCGGCCGCGCCACCGCGCCAACTCGCCTCGGACCGAAAAACCCTATACAGCCCGCGCCATGACGACTGAGCTTTCCCGTATCCGCAACTTCTCCATCGTGGCGCACATCGACCACGGCAAGTCGACCCTGTCCGACCGCCTGATCCAGGAAACCGGCGCCCTGACGGCGCGGGAGATGAAGGAGCAGGTGCTCGACAACATGGAGATCGAGCGCGAGCGCGGCATCACCATCAAGCTCAACGCCGTCCGGATGCGCTACCAGGCAGCGGGTGGCGAGGAGTACGAGCTCAACCTCATCGACACTCCCGGACACGTCGACTTCACGTACGAGGTGAGCCGCTCGCTCGCCGCGTGCGAGGGCGCCATCCTGGTGGTCGACGCCTCGCAGGGGCTCCAGGCGCAGACGCTTTCCAACCTCTTCCTCGCGCTCGACGCGGGGCTCGAGATCATCCCGGTCCTCAACAAGATCGACCTCCCCGGCGCCGAGCCCGAGCGCCGCGCCAAGGAGATCATCGACCTGATCGGCGCCCGGCGGGAGGAGATCCTGGCGGTGAGCGCCAAGGAAGGGACGGGCATCCCCCAGCTTCTCGAGGCGATCGTCGCGCGGGTCCCGCCGCCGCCCGGCCGGCCCGATGCCCCCTTCCGGGCGCTGGTGTTCGACAGCTACTTCGACCGCTATCGCGGCGCCATCCCGAGCATCCGCGTGGTGGACGGCACGATCCGTCCGAAGATGCGGATCGCGTTCGGATCGCACCCGGCGGACGTGTACCTGGTCGACGAGGTGGGTTACCTCCAGCTCGGCCAGCGCCCCACCGAGCAGCTCGAGGCGGGCGAAGTGGGCTACCTCGTGGCCAACCTCCGCACCGTCGGGGACACCCGCGCCGGCGACACGATCTTCGACGCCGACGACCGCGCCACCGAGCTCCTCCCGGGGTACCGCGACGTCAAGCCGATGGTGTTCGCGGGCCTCTACCCGACCGACGCCAACCAGTACGAGGCGCTGCGCGACGCGCTCGAGAAGCTCAAGCTCAATGACGCCTCGCTCCAGTACGAGCCCGAGACCTCGACCGCGCTGGGCTTCGGGTTCCGCGCCGGCTTCCTCGGTCTCCTCCACATGGAGATCGTGGCCGAGCGGCTGCAGCGGGAATTCGACCTCGACCTCATCACCACCGTGCCGACGGTGGAGTACCACGTCTACCGCACCAACGGCGAGGAGGTCATCGTCGAGAACCCCTCCACCCTCCCCGACCCCGGCGGCATCGACCGGATCGAGGAGCCGTACGTGAAGGGGCGCATCATGGTCCCCACCGACTACATCGGCGGGATCATGAAGCTGGGCCAGGACCGCCGCGGCGTATACCTCGGGATGAAGTACCTCGACCCGACCCGGGTGGAGTTCGACTGGGAGTTCCCCCTGGGCGAGATCGTGCTCGACTTCTACGACCGCCTGAAGAGCATCAGCCGGGGCTACGCGTCGTTCGATTACGAGCTGTCGGGATACCGCCCCAACGACCTGGTGCGGCTGGACATGCTCATCAACGGCGAGCAGGTCGACGCGTTCAGCGTCATCATCCACCGGGACAAGGCGTACGAGTGGGGCCGGAAGGTGGCGGAGAAGCTCAAGGAGCTCATCCCCCGCCAGCTCTTTCCCGTGGCCATCCAGGCCGCGATCGGCTCGAACGTCATCGCCCGCGAGACGATCAGCGCGCTCCGCAAGGACGTGCTCGCCAAGTGCTACGGCGGCGACGTGACGCGGAAGCGGAAGCTCCTGGAGAAGCAGAAGGAAGGGAAGAAGCGGATGAAGCAGATCGGCACCGTGGAGATCCCGCAGGAGGCATTCCTGGCGGTGCTGCAGGTGGAAGATTAGGGAACGGCGAACGGACGCTCCGATGCTCGGATGCTCGAGCGCCCGGACGCCCGCACGCCTGTCCCCCTGAGCGTCGGAGCGTCCGTGACCGGTTCCCCCACCCTCGTCATCCAGACCGCGTTCCTCGGTGACGTCGTGCTGACGATCCCGCTCCTCGATGCGTTGGCGGAGCGCTACGGCCCGGTGGACGTCGTGACCACGCCGGGCGCGGCCCCGCTCGTCGAGACCCACCCCGCCGTGCGGCGGGTCATCCGCTACGACAAGAAGGGCGCGGACCGGGGCTTCGGGCGCTTTCGGCAGGTGGTGCAGGCCCTCCGTGCGGAGCGTTACGCCCGCGCCTACCTCCCGCACCAGTCGTGGCGGTCGGCGGCGCTCGCGGCGCTGGCGGGGATCCCCGAGCGGATCGGCTTCCGCGAGAGCCCCGCGCGCGCGACCTACACCGAGCGCCGCCCGCG
>DATIEF010000234.1:0-2608 GCA_035455865.1 Gemmatimonadales bacterium
CCCGACGACGAGCGCTACCGGCACCTGGTCGGTCGGATGATCCAGCTCCCGCTCACCGACCGGGAAATCCCCATCATCGCCGATGCGGCAGTGGATCCGGCCTTCGGGAGCGGCGCCGTGAAGGTGACGCCCGCCCACGACCCCGCCGACTTCGAGATCGGCCGGCGCCACCACCTCCCAGTCATCGACGTGATGACCCCCGACGCCCGGATGGCCGACACGGTGCCCGAGCGCTTCCGCGGGCTCGACCGTTTCGACGCCCGGAAGCGGGTGGTGGCGGAGTTCGAACGACTGGGCCTCCTGGTCAAGGTGGATGACCATCGCCACGCGGTGGGCCACTGCTACCGCTGCGACACGGTGGTGGAGCCGCGGGTGAGCGACCAGTGGTTCGTCCGGATGGCGCCGCTGGCCCAGCCGGCGCTCCAGGCGTATCGCGACGGCGCACTCACGTTCATCCCGGAGCGCCGCGGCGAGGAGTACGCCCAGTGGATGGAGAACATCCGCGACTGGTGCATCTCCCGGCAGCTCTGGTGGGGCCACCGGATCCCGGTCTGGTACTGCGACGGGTGCGGCCAGATGACCGTGAGCCGGAGCGAGGTGGAGGACTGTCCTTCCTGCCGCGGCCCCGTCCGCCAGGACGAGGACGTGCTCGACACCTGGTTCTCCAGCTGGCTCGTCCCCTTCTCGTCCCTCGGCTGGCCGGTCGAGACCGCGGACTTGAAGCGCTTCTACCCCGGCACTACGCTCGTCACCGCGCCCGAGATCCTCTTCTTCTGGGTGGCGCGGATGGTGATGGCGGGGCTCGAGTTCCGCGGGGCGCTCCCCTTCTCCACGGTGTACCTCCACGGCACCGTGCGCGACACCCAGCACCGCAAGATGTCCAAGTCGCTGGGGAACGGGATCGACCCGCTCGACGTCGTGCGCACCTACGGCGCCGACGCGCTCCGCTACACGGTGGTCTCGGGGATGGCGGTCGGCACCGACCTCATCCTCGACCCGCAGGACCTGGAGCTCTCCTTCGCGGCGGGCCGGAACTTCGCCAACAAGCTCTGGAACGCCGGCCACTTCCTGCTCGGCAACCTGGACGGCACGCCGCGGCCCATCGCCGGCCCGCACCGCAACGTGGTCCGGAAGGACGAGCTCACCCTCGCCGACCGATGGATCATCGCGCGGTGCGAGGAGGCCGTCGTCGCCGCGACCGAGGCCATCGAGAAGTACCGCCTCAATGACGCGGCGTCGGCGGTGTACCACTTCCTGTGGAGTGATTTCGCCGACTGGTACGTGGAGCTCATCAAACCGCGCCTCTACGGCGACCAGCCCGGCGGCGACGTGGCGCGCGCGGTGGCGTACCGCGTGTTCGATACGGCGCTCCGTCTCCTCCATCCGGTGATGCCGTTCATCACCGAGGAGCTCTGGCAGAAGCTCCCCGGCCGCGAGGACGGCCAATGGCTGGCGGTGGCCGAGTGGCCGCGTTCCGACCGCCGCACCGCCGACGCCGCGGCGCTCCGGCAGTTCGCCCTGGTGCAGGAGGCGGTGGGCGCCATCCGGCAGATCCGCGCGGAGTACGGGATCGAGCCCGGGAAGCAGATCACGGCCGTCATCACCCCGGCGACGCCGGACGCGCGCGCCGCGCTCACGGCGGAGGCGGGGACGGTGTCCCGGCTCGCCAAGCTGGCGTCGCTCTCGCTGGAGCGTGCCGAGCAGGGCGTCGGCGCCCACGCGGTGCTCTCCGACGGCACGCCGGTCTTCGTGCCGCTGGGCGGCGCCATCGACCTCAAGCGGGAATGCGACCGCCTGGCGGAGGAGCGCACCCGGCTCCAGGGGCTCGTGGCGGCGCAGGAGCGGAAGCTTGCCAACGAGCAGTTCGTGGCGCGGGCACCCGCCGCCGTGGTCGAGAACGAGCGCACCAAGCTCTCCGACTGGAGCAAGCAGGTGGCGGTGCTGGAGGAGAAGAGGAAGCGGCTGGGGTGCGCTTGATGGCGGCGGACAAGGCGGGTAGGGCGGACGAGGCGGGGAGATCACCCGCCTCACCCGCGCTGTCCGCCCTGTGCGCGCTGTGCGCCCTCTCCGCCTGCGCCCGTATCGCGCCGCCGCCCGGCGGGCCCCCCGACCTCAAGCCGCCGGTCATCGTGGCCACGGTGCCGGAATCGATGGCGGTGATCCCCGACTTCAAGGGCGACGTCGAGTTCATCTTCGACGAGACGGTCTCCGAAGGCACGAGCGCCGACTTCGGACTCGGCACCGGGTCCCTTGAGAAGCTCGTGCTCCTCTCCCCCACCACGAAGCAGCCGGTGGTCCGCTGGCACCGCGGGATGATCTCGGTGCGGCCAAAGGACGGTTGGAAGCCGGGGCGGGTGTATCGCGCCGAGCTCCTGCCGGGAGTTGCCGATCTCCGGCGGAACGTGATGAAGCGGGGGAACGTCATCACATTCACCACGGGCGCGCCGCTCCCGACGGTGACCCTCCGCGGCACCACCATCGACTGGGCAGGTGGACGGGCTGCGCCGGTCGCGATGGTCGAGGCGGTCCTGGCGCCCGACAGCCTGGTGTACCGCTCGGCGAGCGACTCGACCGGTCGCTTCTCCTTCGGCCCGCTCCCCCGGGGCCG
>DATIEF010000235.1:0-3426 GCA_035455865.1 Gemmatimonadales bacterium
CCCAGCGCGAGATCGGCGTCGACACCGAGACCTTCGCGGTGGGGCTCCGCGCAGCGCTCCGGCAGGATCCCGACGTCCTCGTGATCGGCGACATCCGCGACACCGAGATCATGGACCTGGCGCTCAAGGGGGCCGAGGAGGGGCACCTGGTGGTGTCGGTGATGCCGACGCCGGACGTGACCTCGACGGTCAAGCGGCTGCTCTCGCTCTTCCCGCCGGAGGAGCGCGAGATCGGCCGGGTGCGGCTCTCCGAGGCGCTCCGGGCGGTGGTGGCGCAGCGGCTCCTGCCGAAGAAGGACGGCACCGGCCGGGTGGCGGCGGTGGAGGTGATGGTCTGCACGCCGCGGATCCGGGAGGTCCTGCGCGACCCGGTGCGGATCGACGACCTCAAGGTCGAGATGATCCGGGGCCGGGACGAGCACGGGATGCAGACGTTCGGCCAGCACCTGGACGACCTGGTGGAGCGCGAGCTGGTGGCCATCGAGACGGCCCGGGCGGCGCTCACCGAGCCCGGTTCGCTGCCCGCCGGGGCGGGGGCGCCGGCCTGATTGACCGGTCGCGGCGCCCCGCGTAGCTTTCACCCAAGGATCCACGGGCCCCGTCGGGGCCCTTTTTTGTTGGAGGCGGGCGAGGATGTTCGATCCGAAGCATCATTGCGTGGTGGTCGTCGGCGCCCAGTGGGGCGACGAGGGCAAGGGCAAGCTCGTCGACGTGCTCGCCGAGCGGGCCGACGTCGTCGTCCGCTACCAGGGCGGGGCCAACGCCGGGCACACCGTAGTGATCGGGGAGGAGCAGTTCATCCTCCAGCAGATCCCGTCGGGGGTGCTGCACGCGGGGGTGACCTGCGTCGTGGGGAACGGCGTCGTCCTCGACCCGGAGCAGTTCTTCGCCGAGCTCGACGGGCTCACCGCCAAGGGCGTCGACACGGCGGGGCGGGTGCGAGTGTCGGAGCGGGCCCACCTGGTGCTGCCGTACCACAAGCTCCTCGACCAGGCCAACGAGTCGAGCCAGAAGATCGGGACCACGGGGCGGGGGATCGGCCCGGCGTATGAGGACAAGTTCGGGCGCCGCGGCGTCCGGGTGGGCGACCTGTCCGACTTGCCCACTGTCTCGGACCTCGTCCGCGGGCGGGTGGAGCGTGCCAACCGCGTCCTTGCCATGCTGGGCTCCGCCGAGCGCGCTTCAGCCGACGAGCACGTGGCGCTCCTCGAGCGGCTGGCGCCGCGCCTGGTGCCGATGTCCGTGGATGCGGGCCTGCTGGTGCATCGGGCGCTCCGGGGTGGGAAGCGCGTCCTCCTCGAAGGGGCGCAGGGTGCGCTGCTCGACGTGGACCACGGCACCTACCCCTTCGTGACCAGCAGCAACACCACCGCCGGCGGCGCGGCGACGGGGGCGGGCATCGGGCCCACCGCCATCGACGGCGTGCTCGGCGTGGTCAAGGCATACACCACCCGCGTGGGCAACGGCCCCCTCCCGACCGAGGCGCTCGGCGCCGACGGGGAGGAGCTGCGGAAGATCGGCGCCGAATTCGGCGCCGTGACCGGGCGTCCCCGGCGGTGCGGCTGGTTCGACGCCACCGTGGTGCGGTATTCGGTGCGGGTGAACGGCCTGACCGGGCTGGCCGTCACCAAGCTCGACGTCCTCGACACCTTTGCGCAGGTCCCGGTCGGTACCGCCTACACGCTGGACGGCGCAAGCTGCGAGGAGATGCCGTCGGACATCGAGCGCCTGGGCCGGATCAAGCCGGTCTACGAGACGCTCCCCGGGTGGCAGCGCTCGACGGCCGACGCGCGGCGCCTGGCCGACCTCCCGCCGCAGGCCCGGGCCTACCTCGACCGGCTGCAGGACCTGGCCGGCGCGCCGATCCGGTACGTGAGCGTGGGGACCCGGCGGGACCAGATCATCGAGGTGTGAGGCGGAAGACGGTGAACAGTGAACGGTGAACAGTGAACGGGCGTCCCGGCCAGGATCTCGATCGACCGCCCCGTTCACTGTTGACCGTTGTCCGTTCACCGTCGACCGACTTACGCCCGCCGGCCATCTCCCCTACCTTTAGTATCAGCCAGTCGCTCAACCGGGGCGGCCCCTCCTTTTCCTTCCTGACCGATCCATGGCCGACGCCACCCTGATGGACAAGCTCGTGTCGCTCTGCAAGCGGCGCGGATTCGTGTTCCAGTCCTCCGAGATCTACGGCGGGCTCGGTTCGGTGTGGGATTACGGCCCCCTCGGCGTCGAACTCAAGAAGAACGTGAAGGACCGCTGGTGGCGGGCGATGGTCCACGAGCGCGACGACATCGAGGGGCTCGACGCCGCCATCCTGATGCACCCCAAGGTGTGGGAGGCGTCCGGACACGTGGCGGGGTTCAGCGACCCGCTGGTGGATTGCCGTACCTGCAAGGCGCGCTTCCGGGCCGACAAGCTGGAGGACGCGCGCTGTCCCCAGAAGCCGAGCAAGCAGCCGGGCCAGCACTCGACGTGCGACCTGACCGAGCCGCGTAACTTCAACCTGATGTTCAAGACGTTCATGGGGCCGGTGGAGGACTCGGCGGCGGTGGTCTATCTGCGGCCGGAGACGGCGCAGGGCATCTACGTCAACTACCTCAACGTCCTCAACAGCTCGCGGCAGAAGGTGCCGTTCGGGATCGCCCAGATCGGGAAGGCGTTCCGCAACGAGATCACCCCGGGGAACTTCATCTTCCGGACCCGCGAGTTCGAGCAGATGGAGATGCAGTTCTTTGTGACGCCGGGATCCGACCTCGAGTGGTTCGAGAAGTGGCGCGAGTGGCGGATGGCGTGGCACCACTCCATCGGGCTCACCGCCGCGAAGCTCCGCTGGCACCAGCACGGCCCCGGCGAGCTGGCGCACTACGCCAAGGCGGCGTACGATATCGAGTACGAGTTCCCCTTCGGCTGGAGCGAGATCGAGGGGATCCACGACCGCACCGACTTCGACCTGGGCCGGCACCAGGAATTCAGCGGCAAGAAGCTCGAGTACTTCGACCAGGCCGCCAACACCCGGTACCTGCCGTACATCGTGGAGACCTCCGCCGGCGCCGACCGGGTGACCCTCACCACGCTGGTCGACGCGTACCGCGAAGAGGAGGTCGAGGGGGAGACCCGCGTGGTCCTGGGGCTCCATTCAGCGATCGCGCCGATCAAGGCCGCGGTGCTCCCGCTGGTCAAGAAGGACGGGATGCCGGAGACCGCCACCGCGCTCTACGACGACCTCCGCAAGCGGGTCCGCTGCTTCTACGACGACAGCGGCGCCATCGGCCGGCGGTACCGCCGGATGGACGAGGTCGGGACGCCGTTCTGCATCACCGTGGACGGCCAGACCTCAGAGGACCGGGCGGTGACCATCCGCCACCGCGACGCGATGACCCAGGAACGGATCGGGATCGACCAGGTGGCGGGGTGGCTGGGGGA
>DATIEF010000236.1:0-3115 GCA_035455865.1 Gemmatimonadales bacterium
CGCATGAGGCCGCGGGGTCTGAAACTGGGTCCGTTCCGGCAGATGCAAACGACAAACGACCAACGACCCACGACTCACCTCGGCTTCCCCACCGTCACCGGCGTGAACGGGTCCACCGCTTCGGTCTTGAACAGCTCGTCGACCGTCTCTCGCGGCCGCACCACCGCCCAGCGCCCATCCGACACCAGCACCTCGGCGGCGCGGGCGCGGGTGTTGTAGTTGCTGCTCATCACGAAGCCGTAGGCGCCGGCGCCGAGGACCGCCAGGCGCTCGCCGGGCTCGACGGCGGGAAGGGGCCGGTCAACGGCCAGGAAGTCGCCGGTCTCGCAGACCGGTCCCACCACGTCCACCGGGGCCACGGGGCGCCCCTTCGCCTCGACCTCGACGATCCCGTGGTACGCCTGGTACAGGCTCGGCCGGAGCAGGTCGTTCATCGCGGCGTCGACGACCACGAAGTCCCGCCCCCCCGAATGCTTCCGGTAGAGCACCTCGGTGAGGAGGACACCGGCCGGCCCGACGAGGTAGCGGCCCGGCTCGAGGTAGACGGTGAGCCCGAGCGGCCCGAGAAATGGGCGCAGCGTCTCCGCGAAGCGGGCCACGTCCATCCCCGGCTCGGCGCCGTAGCGGATGCCGAGCCCGCCGCCGATGTCGATCGCGTCGAGGGTGGTCACACCCGCCCGGCGGGCCTTTTCCACCAGCGCCACCAGCTTGCTCAGCCCCTCCGCATAGGGCGCGGGCTCCCGCAGCTGCGAGCCGATGTGCATCGCGAGGCAGGTGAGCCGGAGGTACGGCGAGCGCCGGACCCGTTCGATGGCCCCAGCGACCTGGTCCACCGGCAGGCCGAACTTGATCCCGCCCTGCCCCGTCGAGATGTACGGATGGGTCTCCGTGGTCACGTCGGGATTGACCCGGAGCCCCACCGACACGAAGCCGCCGATGGCCTCGGACACCCCGGCCAGCCGGTCCAGCTCCTCGAGCGACTCGACGTTGATGTGCCCGACGCCGGTCTCGGCGGCGGCACGGAGCTCCGCGGCGGTCTTGCCGACGCCGCTGAAGACGATGTCGTCGGAACTGAAACCGGCGGCCCGGGCCCGGGCGAGCTCGCCCCCCGACACCAGGTCCGCGCCGGCGCCAAGCTCACGCAGCACCCGGAGCACCGCCAGGTTGCTGTTGGCCTTGACCGCAAAGCAGATCCGGTGCGGCACGCCCTCGAGCGCCCGGTCGAGCGCCCGATACCGCCGGCCGATGACCCCCGCATCGTAGACGTAGACCGGCGTCCCCACCTGCCGCGCGATCTCCGCCAGCGACACGCCGTCCGCTTCCAGCACGCCATGCCGGCGCGCGAGCCCCGCCTCCTCGAGCACCGGGCCCAGGTCGATGGGCCCGGAGGGCATCGGCGCGGCGTCGGCCATCAGTACGCCTTGGCCCAGACCGCTTCGGCGGTCGCGGCCCCGCCGCACCAGATGCAGGTGGCAGGCGCCTCCGGCGAGCGGAACTCGACATCGGGGAGGACGCGGATCGTGGCCTTCGTCTCCGCCTTGATCTCCGCCTCGCACTTCGCGCCGCCGCACCACCCGGCGTAGACGAACCCGCCACCACCCTCCCCCGCCATCTTCTCCAGCAGCTGGGCCTTGGTGGCGCCGCGGATACTGTTGGCCTCGCGCCGGGCGCGGGCCACCTCGAAGAGGTCCTTCTGCATCCGCAGGATCTCGTCGTGCAGCCGCGCGGGGGCGCCGTCGAAGGGCACCGGCTCCTTGGTGCCGCCGGTGCGGCGGGCGAGCATCGCGTGCCCGGCCGCCACGTCGCGCGGCCCGAGCTCCAGCCGGAAGGGGACGCCCCGCGCCTCCCACTCGTAGTACTTGGCGCCCGGCTTCATCCCCTCCCGGGCGTCCACGTGGGTGCGGATCCCGGCGCCACGGAGCGCCTGGCGCCACCGCTCCGCCGCCTCGAGCACGCTCGCCCGCTCCAGGTCGGTCTTGTAGATCGGCACGATCACCGCCTGGTACTGCGCCAGGAGCGGCGGGCAGACGAGGCCCCGGTCGTCGCCGTGGGTCATGATGAGGCCGCCGATCAGCCGGGTCGACACGCCCCACGACGTGCTCCACACGTGGTCGATCCCGCCGCTCGCCGCCTGGAAGGTCACGTCGAACGCCCGGGCGAAGTTCTGCCCGAGGTTGTGGCTCGTCCCCGCCTGCAGCGCCTTGTTGTCCTGCATCAGCGCTTCGCAGGCGTAGGTCCGCAGCGCGCCCGCGAAGCGCTCACTGTCGGACTTGAGCCCGGTGAGCACCGGCATCGCCATCCACCCCTCCATGAACGTCCGGTAGACTCCGAGCATCTGCCGGGTCTCGGCCTCGGCCTCGGCCTCGGTGGCGTGCGCGGTGTGGCCTTCCTGCCAGAGGAACTCCGTGGTCCGGAGGAAGAGCCGGGTGCGCATCTCCCAGCGGACCACGTTGGCCCACTGGTTGATCAGGATCGGCAGGTCGCGGTAGCTCTGGATCCACTTGGCGAACATCGCGTAGATGATCGTCTCGGAGGTGGGCCGCACCACGAGCGGCTCCTCGAGCTCCTTGCCTCCGCCGATCGTCACCACCGCGGTCTCGGGCGCGAACCCCTCGACGTGCTCCGCCTCCTTCGACAGGAAGCTCTGCGGGATGAACAGCGGGAAGTACGCGTTCTGGTGGCCGGTGTCCTTGAACATCTGGTCCAGCGCGCGCTGCATCTGCTCCCAGATGGCATAGCCGTTGGGGCGGATGACCATGCAGCCGCGCACCGGGCTGTAGTCGGCCAGCTCGGCGCGGGCGATGAGCTCGTTGTACCAGGCGCTGAAATCCTGGGCGCGGGTCGTCAGGGACTTGTCGTCGGCCATGTCGGGAGTCTTGAGTCGTGAGTCGAGGGTCGTGGGTCAAATGACCTGCGACCTGCCTGTCACATCGTTCGGTCGCCGCCGGCGAGCCGCTTCTGGAGCTCCACGGCCACTTCGCCCCGCCCGACCGGCATCTGGCCCTTGGCGCGGAGGTCCTTGAGGACCACCTGGTCCTTGTCGCGGTCGTCGGGGCCGATCACCACGGCAAAGCGCGCGTTCCGGGCGTCCGCCAGCTTGAGCTGCTTCCCCACC
>DATIEF010000237.1:0-2437 GCA_035455865.1 Gemmatimonadales bacterium
GGCCGCCGCCGGCGGCCCGACCGGTAGGCCGCGCGGACGATCTTGCCGAGGGGCGCGCCCGCCTCGAGCGGGCGGCGGAGGCGTACCTGGTGCGTCGCGCAGACCGTTCGGCCACGGTCATCGCCGGGTATCCCTGGTTCACCGACTGGGGCCGGGACACGATGATCTCCCTCCCCGGGCTGCTGGTGGCCCGCGGCCAGCTCGAGCTGGCGCGCGAGGTGCTCGAGGGCTTCCTCGCCCATCTCGACGGCGGGCTGGTCCCGAACCGGTTTCCCGATGCAGCCGGGCCCGCCGAGTACAACACCGTGGACGCCACGCTGTTCATGTTCCAGGCCGTGCATGCCTGGGAGCGGGCCGGTGGCTCGCCGGCGTTCGTCCGCGACGTGTTCTATCCCGCCGCCTGCAACATCGTGGACGCCCACCTCCGCGGGACGCATCACGGCATCCACGTGGATCCTCGCGACGGGCTGCTGGTCGCCGGGGGGCCGGGGACCAACCTGACCTGGATGGACGCCCGGGTGAACGATGTCCCGGTCACGCCCCGGCACGGCAAGCCGGTGGAGGTGAACGCGCTCTGGTACAACGCGCTCCGTCTCTCGGAGCGATGGGCGCGCCAGCTGGGGGATGGTCCGCGCGCGCGGTCGTTCGGCCGCGAGGCAGACCTGGTCGCCGGCGCCTTCGACCGCGCATTCTGGAACGACGCCCGCCGCTGCTGCTTCGACGTCGTCCTCCCCGAGGGTCCGGACGCACGGCTCCGCCCCAACCAGCTCTTCGCGGTGGGGCTTCCCTTCCCGCTGCTCGACGGACGGCGGCGGGCGATGGTGCTCGAGGCGGTGGAGGCGGCGCTGCTGACCCCGGTAGGGCTCCGCACCCTCGCTCGCGGCGACCCCGGGTACCGGCCGGCGTACCGGGGCGGGCCGGCCGAGCGGGACTCGGCCTACCACCAGGGTCTGGTCTGGCCGTGGCTGGTGGGCCCGTACGTGGACGCGCTGTTCGCGGTGCGCGGCGACTCGGCGGAGACCCGAACCCGAGCCCGGGCCGCCGTCGCCTCCCTCGTCGCGCGGATGGAGACCGGATGCCTCGGCCAGCTGCCCGAGTGCTTCGAGCCGGAGCCGCCGTTCCGGCCCGTCGGCGCGCCCGCGCAGGCCTGGAGCGTGGCCGAGGCGCTGCGGGTGCTGGTTCGCATCGGAGAGGGCTGAGCCGGTGCGCCGCTTCCTCGAGCACCTGCCGGAGTACGCCATCGAGGCGGCCCTGCTCGGCGCGTTCATGGTCTCGGCCTGCTGCTTCGGGGTCCTGCTCGAGCACCCGGGCTCGCCGGTGCACCGGGCCATCGGCGATCCCGTGCTCCGCCGGGTCCTGATGGGCCTGGCGATGGGAACGACGGCGATCGCCATCATCTACTCGCCCTGGGGCGGCCGGTCGGGGGCGCACATCAACCCGGCGACCACGTTGACCTTCTGGCGGCTGGGGCGGATCCGCGGTGCCGACGTGGCGGGCTACGTCGGCGGACAGCTGGTCGGCGCGGTGCTGGGCGTGGCGCTGGCCTCGGTGCTGCTCGGCGGCCGGCTGGCGGACCCGGCGGTGAACTACGTGGTGACCCAGCCCGGACCCTGGGGCAGCGGATCGGCGTTCGTGGCCGAGGTCGTCATCTCCGCGGTGCTGATGGCGGTGGTGGTGACGCTCACCGGTTCGAGGTTCGCGCGGTACACGGGGCTGGTGGTGGGGGCGCTGGTCGCGACCTACATCAGCGTCGAGTCACCGATCTCCGGGATGAGCATGAATCCGGCTCGTTCCTTCGGCTCGGCGTGGGGCGCGGGCCAGTGGGGAATGTTCTGGATCTACGTGGTGGGGCCGCTCCTGGGAATGAACCTGGGCGCCCTCCTGGCAATCCGCGCGAAGGCGAAGCCGGCCTGTCCCAAGTACCACCACCCCGACTCGCAACGGTGCATCTTCTGCGGGCACGCGCCGGCAACCGGGGACGAGCGCACCGCCGTGTCCGCAGCGCGCTGACGCCGCCGGCTCGTCACGTTCCCCCTCGCTCCCCGAGCGCCCAGGCCGCGATTGGCCCGCGGCACGAGCGGAGCAGGTGGATGCCGGCTCGAGTCACGCGCCTTACGTTCTCCCCGGCTCGTGGAACGCCAGAGGAGGAATCGTGCGGATTGCGCAGGTGGCCCCGCTGTTCGAGAGCGTCCCGCCCCGACGGTACGGCGGGACGGAGCGCGTCGTCTCGTACCTGACCGAAGAGCTTGTCCGCCAAGGCCACGACGTAACGCTCTTCGCTTCGGGTGACTCGGATACGGACGCTCGGCTCGTCCCCATCACGCACCGCAGCCTTCGGCTCGACAAGCACTGCATCGACGAGATGGCGCACCACGTGTTGCTCCTCGAGCGCGTGCATCAGCGTGCCTCCGAGTTCGACGTCGTGCACTTTCACCTC
>DATIEF010000238.1:0-2799 GCA_035455865.1 Gemmatimonadales bacterium
CCCCTTGGCCGCCGGAACTCCTGGCCGGCGAGAACCCGCCGCCGGGGGGGATCATCGACTACTACCTGGCCGCCGACGTGCACGGCCCGGTGGGGCTCGAGGTCCTCGACGCCGCGGGCGCGGTGGTGCGGAGCTATTCGAGCGACGACTCGGTGCTCGTCCCCGATCCGGGGCGCGAGCCCGGGAGGTACGAGGCGGAGGTGTGCGAGCACAAGCCGGACGCCGCCGACTGCGAGGTGCCGCTCTACTGGCCGGCGCCGCAGATGCGGCTCTCCACCTCGGCGGGGATGCACCGGTTCAGCTGGGACCTGCGCTACGACCCGATCGACGACCGCGGCCCCGGCGCGGCCAACGGCGCGGCGGTGCCGTACCACACCTATCCCTCGCGCTACGCCCCGTGGGCGCCCGCCGGCGCGTACACCGTGCGGCTCACGGTCAACGGCAAGCGGTACACCCAGCCGCTCCGGCTCTTCCTCGATCCGCGGGTCAGGACCCCGGCGCCGGCGCTGGCGGAGCTCGCGGCGCTGACCCACGAGATGTACCTGGGCGCCAGGGCGGCCCACCAGGACGCCGTCCGCGCCCACGCGCTCGCGGCGGTGCTCGCCAAGGCGGATGGCACGGACGTGGCGGCGCTCCGGGCGGAGCTCGATTCGATCGCGCCGGCGCCGAAGCCGGAAGGCCGACGCGGCTTCCGCGGCCGCCGGAACGGGGCCAAGCCCGCACCGACCCTCGACGCGGTGAGCGGCGAGATGCTGGGTGCCGCGATGGCGATGCAGGAGGCGGACGTGGCGCCGACGGCGGAGAACGTGGCGGCGTGCGCCCGCGCCCGCGCCGACGCGGCGGAAGTGATGCGGAAGTGGAATGCGCTGGTGGACGTGGCGCTGCCGCGCCTCAATGCGCGGCGGAAGGCGGCGGGGCAGCCGGCGGTGACGCTGCCGAAGGGGTGATCACCCCTCCCGGCGCATGGAATCCGGCATCCGGACCGCGACGACCTCGCCGCGGACGGTGACGACACCCGCGGCGGCGACGGTCACCGCAACGACCGCCTTCCGCTCGCTCCGCTCAGTGACGCGGGCGCGGAGTTCGAGCTCTCCGCCGTGGGGCGTCGGCTTGAGGTAGTCCACCCTGAGCGACGCGGTGACGAACCGGGGCGACGGGGCGTCCCCGACCTGCTTCCCGTCCGCGCGCAGCGCCGCACCCGAGGCGGTGCCCATCGCGTGGCAGTCGATGAGCGACGCGATGAGCCCGCCGTAGACGAATCCCGGCACCGCGATGTGCTCCGGATTCGGCGTGAATCGGGCCACCGTCTCCTCGCCCTCCCACACCGAGCGGACGTGGAGACCGCTCGCGTTCAGCCGCCCGCATCCGTAGCAGTGCGCGAAGTCGTCCGGATAGAAGTCCTGGACGGCGCGATCGGTCGTGGACGGCGGCCTCGTCGGTGTCATCGCTCGAACCGGAGCAGCTGGCGGGTCAGCAGGATGGCGCCGTCGGCGCGCCAGACTTCCAGCGACATGGTGCCGGTGTCGGCGGACTGGACGCCGAAGTCGTACGTCTCGCCGATGTTGATGGGCTGGCGGGCGTCGACCGGCGTGCGCTGCCAGGGCGGGAGCGCCCGGCCGTCCTTCGCGAGCGGCGTCCACTGGGCGGGCGCGCCGTTCCGCATCATCCGCAGGTGGATCCCCGGCGACGTGATGGTGATGTTGATGAACCGGAACCGGTACGGCACGCCGACCTTGAGCGTCGCCGGCGCGAGCGTGGTGCCGCCGTTCACGGCCAGGTGGCCCGGCACGTTGCCGATGGTGTACACCCGGTCCGAGTCGGGGTTCCAGGCCTGGCCCGAGTCCAGCACGATCAGCGGCCCGTAGAGCCCGTGGGTCTGCTGGCGGATGTCGTTGATGTGCGTGTGGTAGATGAACGTCCCCGCGCGCGGCGGGGTCACCAGGACCTCGAAGGAATCCCCGGGCTGGATCGGCGGCGCGATCGCCGAATCCATCCCGCTCAGCCCCGCCACCCCGTCGTAGAAGCTCTCGATCTCGAGCCCGTGCCAGTGGACCTGGGTCATCTCCGGCGTGCGATTCACGACCCAGATGCGGGTCGGCTCGCCGCGGTGCAGCACGATCGCGGACCCGGGCACGCGCACCGAATCGGGCGCGGGCGCATGATCGCCGTCCTGGAGGACGTACCCGAACCGGCGGGTGGTGTCGGCCGCCGTCGAATCGGACTGGACCAGGAGCCGGAGCGTCCGCCGCGTTCCGGCATAGGGGCGCCATCCCCGCGGCGGGCGCACAATGATCCCGAGGATCAGGCCGCCCATCGCCATCTCGGCGTGATTGGCGCCCGGCGGCATCGGATACCCGGCCAGCAGGTGATGGATCCGGGCGGGCAGCGGTTCGGTGTCGGGCCCGATCCCCGTGTTCTCGGCGACGTGGGGATTGAGGTGACAGTGGAAGATCCAGCCACCGGGCCGGTCGGGGTGCCACGCCATGTCCATCGTGGTGCCGTCCCAGAGCGGCTCGGTGACCGCGTACCGCTGTTGGGCCCGCCAATAGATGGTGTCGCGGGCCAGGTCGCCCCGGGCATCCACGCGGAAGAAGAAGCCGTGAAGGTGGAGCGGGTGGACGTCATTGGTGGCGTTGATGATCCGCCAATGGACCGAATCGCCGAGGTCGTAGGTCAGCCGTTCGGTGTGCGGCCACGGGCGCCCGTTGAAGGTGAACAGGTCGTGGAAGAAGTCGGGGCTGCCATCGGGGAGGGTGTCGGCCATGTTGCGTTCGATGACGAACACGCGATCCGGGGCCG
>DATIEF010000239.1:0-2188 GCA_035455865.1 Gemmatimonadales bacterium
CGACCCCAGCCGAAGTCCGCCAAGTCCCTCAGCAAGGCGGACCTGCTCGACATCTACCGCGTGATGCTCCTCTCCCGTCGCATCGACGACAAGGAGATCCAGCTCAAGCGGCAGAACAAGATCTTCTTCCAGATCTCGGGCGCCGGCCACGAGGCGGTCCTCGCCGCCGCGGCCAAGGTCTTCCGCCCCGCCTACGACTGGTTCTACACCTACTACCGCGACCGCGCCCTCTGTCTCGGCCTGGGCCAGACGGCCACCGACCAGCTCCTCTCCGCTGTCGCCGCGGCCGACGACCCCAACTCCGGCGGGCGGCAGATGCCCTCCCACTGGGGTGCCAAGGACCTCAACATCGTCAGCTCGTCGAGCCCGACCGGCACCCAGTTCCTCCAGGCGGTGGGCTGCGCCGAGGCGTGGCTCCGCGCCGAACAGAACCCGGCCCTCCCCGACCGCGAGGCGATGGTCAAGAAGGACGAGGTGGTCTTCTGCTCCACCGGTGACGGCACCACCAGCGAGGGCGAATTCTGGGAGGCGCTCTCCAGCGCCACCAACCTGAAGTTGCCGGTGGTGTTCGTGGTCGAGGACAACGGATACGCCATCTCGGTTCCGGTCGAGGTCAACACCCCCGGCGGGAGCATCTCGCGGATCGTCACCGGCTTCCCCGGCCTCTACGTCGAGGAATGCGACGGCTGCGATCCGGTGGCATCGTACGAGACGCTCACCCGGGCGGTCGATTACGCCCGCCAGCGGAAGGGCCCCGCGCTGGTGCACGCCCACGTGATCCGGCCCTACTCCCACTCGCTCTCGGACGACGAGGTGTTCTACCGCCCGACGGCCGAGCGCGAGGCCGAGGCCCGGAAGGACCCGCTCGTCCGGTTCCCGAAATACCTGCTGGATGAGGGACTGGCCACGCAGGCCGAACTCGACGCCATCAAGGCCAAGGTCGAGGAAGAGATCGAGGTCGCGTCGCAGACCGCGCTGGCCGCGCCGCAGCCCGCGACGGACACCCTGTACCGCTACGTCTTCTCGCCCGATGTCGACCCGACCTCGGAGCGCTTCGACACCGAGGACGACCCGAAGTTCTCCGGCGAGCCGACCACGATGGTGGACCTGCTCAATGGGTGCATGAAGGACGAGATGGCGCGCGATCCGCGCATCCTCGTCTTCGGGGAGGACGTCGCCGACTGCAGCCGCGATGAGAACCTGGGCCAGGTCAAGGGGAAGGGCGGGGTCTTCAAGGTCACCTGGGGGTTGCAGCGGGCGTACGGCAGCAGCCGGGTGTACAACTCGCCGCTCGCCGAGGCTAACATCATCGGCCGGGCCATCGGGCTCGCCACCCGCGGGTTCAAGCCGGTCGTCGAGATCCAGTTCTTCGACTACATCTGGCCCGCCTACCAGCAGCTCCGCAATGAGCTCGCCACGATGCGCTGGCGGTCGAACAACGCCTTCGCGGCCCCGGTGGTGGTCCGTGTCACCTACGGCGGGTACCTGAAGGGCGGCGCCATCTACCACTCGCAGACCGGCGCCGCGGTGTTCACCGGCGTTCCGGGTCTGCGGGTCGTGTGCCCGAGCACCGCGCTCGATGCGAACGGCCTCCTCCGCACCGCCATCCGGTCCGAGGACCCGGTGCTCTTCCTCGAGCACAAGCACCTCTACCGGCAGACCTACAACAAGGCGCCGAATCCGGGCCCGAACTTCATGATCCCGTTCGGCAAGGCCAAGGTGGTCCGCCCCGGCCGGCACCTGACCGTGGTCACCTACGGCGCGGTGGTGCAGCGCGCACTGGTGGCCGCCAAGGCCGCCGAGGAGCAGCACGGCCTCGAGGTCGAGGTCATCGACCTCCGGACGCTTTCGCCCGTCGACTATGAGACCATCTACGCGTCGGTGCGGAAGACCAACCGTGTCATCGTGGCCTATGAGGACTCGATGTCGTGGGGCTACGGCGCCGAGATCGCCGCGCGCATCGCCGACGCGGCATTCCCCTGGCTCGATGCCCCGGTCAAGCGGGTCGCGGCCACCGACACCTTCGTGGCCTACGCCCCGGAGCTGGAGGACGTGATCCTGCCCCAGTCGGAGCACCTGCTCAAGGCCTACCAGGAGCTGGCGGCGTTCTAGTCGGTGAACAGTGAACGGTGAAAAGTGAACGGGGGGCTCCGTGTCTCGGGGCCCCCCGTTGACCGTTCACTGTTCA
>DATIEF010000240.1:0-2005 GCA_035455865.1 Gemmatimonadales bacterium
CCTTCTTCACCACCAAGGCGCCGGGCGAGGGCACCGGCCTCGGGCTCTCGGTGTCGCTCGGCATCGTGGAGCACCACGGCGGCACCATCCGGGCCGAGAACGCGCCCGACGGCGGCGCGCGATTCATCGTGACCCTGCCGCGCGGCGTCCGCGGGTCGCCGGCGCCACTCCGCCTCGTGGCCGGCGCCGGCGCCGACGCATCGCTCCCCACCGACCACGGCCGGTCCCGGGTCCTGCTGGTGGAGGACGAGCAGCCGGTGCGGCTCGCGCTCCGGCGCTACTTCGAGAAGTTCGGCTGGACGGTGGACGAGGCGTCCGACGGTTCGCAGGGCCTGGCGCGACTTCTCGCGGCGGGCGCCGAACGGGAGTACGATGTCGTCGTCTGCGACCTCAAGATGCCCGGCCTCTCCGGCATCGAGCTCTACGAGCGGCTCACGGCCGCCAAGTCGCCGCTCCTGGGGCGGCTGATCTTCGCCACCGGCGACGTGGCCTCACCCGAGGCTGCCGCCTTCCTGGCCCGCACCGCACACCCGGTGCTGGAGAAGCCGTTCGAGCTGGCGCAGCTGGCGCTCGCCGTGCGCAGTGTGATGGAACCGCGTGGCTGACGCCCCGGCGCCGGTCGTGGTGATCGGCGCCGGCGCCGCAGGCATCGTGGCCGCCGGGCACGCGGCCCGCCACGACCCGGTGCTCCTCCTCGAACGGACCCGGGATGGCGGCCGGAAGATCCTCATCAGCGGCGGCGGGCGCTGCAACATCCTGCCGTCGAAGATGGCCCCCGAGCAGTACGTCACCGCTTCCTCCCCCAACATCGTCCGCAACATCCTCCGCGCCTGGCCGCTCGACGCGCAGCGGGAGTTCTTCGAGCGCGAGGTCGGCGTGCCGCTCGCGCTCGAACCGGAGAGCGGAAAGCTCTTCCCGGCCTCTGACAAGGCCCGCGACGTGCGCGACGGCCTCCTGGCCTGGGCCAGGCGCCAGGGCGCTCAGGTGCGGTTCGACACGGTCGTGACCGGGTTCGAGCCGGCGGATGGCGCGTGGCGCGTGATGCTCGGCAACGGGGAGGCGGTCACCGCCCGAAAGGTGGTCGTGGCCTCGGGCGGGCTCTCCGTGCCGCAGACCGGCAGCGACGGCACCGGGCTCCGGATCCTCAAGGCGCTCGGCCACACGATCCACGACACCTATCCTGCACTCACGCCGCTGACGCTCGACCCGCCCGCGTACGCCGGCCTCGCCGGTGTATCGCTCGAGGTGACGATCCAGGCCGGCGAAGGGCGGAGCGCGTTCGTCACGACGGGCGGGTTCCTCTTCACCCACCGGGGCTACAGCGGTCCCGCGGTGCTCAACGTCTCCCACCTCGTGGTCCGCGCCCGCCTGGCGCGCCAGCCCGCTCCGGACATCACCGTCCAGTGGACGCCCCTCGATGCGGACCAGTGGCGCAGCGAGCTGGCCGGTGGCTCGGCCCGGATCGGGAACGTGCTCAAGCGGCACGTGCCGGAGCGCCTTGCGCTCGTACTTCTCGCCGAGGCCGCGGTCGATGCCGACCGCCCGCTCTCCCAGCTGCGGCGCGAGGAGCGGGAACGGGTGGTCGCGGCGCTCACCCGCTGGCCGCTCCGCGCCACCAGCGACGAGGGCTACAAGAAGGCCGAGGTCACCGGGGGCGGCGTGGCGCTCGACGAGATCGTGCCGCGCACGATGGAAAGCCGGCTCCATCCGGGCCTCTTCATCTGCGGCGAGGCGCTCGACTGCTTCGGCCCCATCGGCGGCTACAACTTCCTCTGGGCGTGGGTGACGGGGCGCGCGGCCGGGCTCGGCGCGGGGGGTGGGTAGCGCCTGGAGCTGGCAGTGTCGAGCTTCGGGCGGATAGCGGATAGCGGATAGCCCCCCCGCCAATCTGACAATCCCCCTTGCCACCCACGCGGCCGATCCTGTCAGATCGACCGAATGGATCGTGCACGCCAGTTGCTCCTCGCCCAGGCCGAGCCGATCGGGGTGACCGCTCGGCGATCCA
>DATIEF010000241.1:0-5985 GCA_035455865.1 Gemmatimonadales bacterium
GGCGTATCATGATTGTTGTTGAAGCGAACGCGGACCGCAGGAGCGGGCGCGAACAAGTGGAACGGCTCCGCCGCCGTTCCGGGCTGCACCTGACGCAGCAGCGCGAGGTCGCCCAGCACCCAGATCGCGCGGCCCTGCGTCGCCGCGATCAGATCGTCGCCGTGCACGAGCAGGTCGCGCACCCATGCCGGCGGCAGGTTGCGCTGCAGCGGCTGCCAGTGGTCGCCGTCATCGAACGAGACGTACACCGACCGCTCGGTCCCGGCGTAGAGGAGGCCGCGCACCTCCGGGTCCGCGCGCACCACGTCGACCGGCTCATGGTCGGGAATGCCGGTCACGATCTTGCTCCACGTCCTGCCCCCGTCGTGGGTGCGGTAGATGTAGGGGTGGAGGTCGTCGACCCGGAAGCGCGACACCGAGGCGTACGCGCTCGCGACGTCGAAGTGCGAGGCGTCGAGCTGCGTCACCTTGCTCCAGCCGGTCATCTCGGGCGGGGTCACGTTGCGCCAGTGGAGCCCGCCGTCGGTGGTCACCTGGATGTAGCCGTCGTCGGTGCCGGCCCAGATGACCCGCACGTCGCGGGGAGACGGCGCGATGGCGTAGATCTCGCCGCGGTGCCCGCCCTTCGCAGCGGGCGCGTAGATGCCGAGGCTCGCGGGGATGCCGGGATCGGGGCGGGTCAGGTCGGGGCTCACCTGCTGCCAGTGGCGGCCGCCGTCGGCGGTCTTCCACAGCACTTCCAGCCCGAAGAAGAGGAGGTGCGGGTCGGCCTGCGAGAACACGAGCGGCGCGGTGCGGTCGAAGCGGTGCGTGCTGTCCCGCACCGGCACCGGGCCGACCTCCTGCACCTGGCCGGTCCGCTCGTCGAAGCGCGTCACCTTGCCGCCGAAGACGATCCCCGGATGCAATGGATCGGGCGCGGCGTAGCCGTACTCCTCGAGCCCCACCGGGTGCCAGTCGCGGAAGGTGATCTCGCCGTAGTCGCTTCGGCTTGCGACACCCGCCGAGCCGCTCTCCTGTTGTCCGCCGTACACCCAATACGGGAATCGCTGGTCGGCGGCCACGTGATACATCTGGGCGGTGGGCTGGTTGTACCACGAGCTCCAGGTGCGCCCGCCGTTGACGGTGATGGTGGCACCCTGGTCCACGCCGAGGAGCATCGTCCCGGGGTGGATCGGGTCGATCCAGATCGTGTGGTAGTCGTCGCCCCCCGGAGCGCCCTTCACGGCGGTGAAGTGTGCACCGCCATCGGTCGAGCGGTACATCGACGTGTTGGCCACGAACACCGTGTTCCGGTCGCGCGGGTCCACCCGCACGGCGGCGAAGTCGGCGCCGCGCCCGTACACCCGCTCCTCGGAATCGACCTTGACCCACGTGTCGCCGGCGTCGTCCGAGCGGAAGAGCCCGCCCTTCGGCGCTTCCACCAGCGCGTACATCCGCGTCCGGTCGCTCGGCGCGATCCCGATGCCGATCCGCCCGAGGCCTTCCGCCGGCGTGGGCAGGCCGGAACCGACCTGGTGCCACGTGGTGCCGCCGTCGGTGGATTTGAAGAGCCCGCTGCCCGGACCCTCGTACCCGTTGTCGTATTCCCACGGACCCTGGCGCGCGGCCCAGAGCACCGCATACACCACCTGCGGGTCGGTCGGGTCGAAGGCCAGGTCCACGGCACCGGTGTTCTCATCCCGATAGAGGACCTTGGACCAGGTAGCGCCGCCGTCGAGCGACCGATAGACGCCGCGGTCGGGATTGGCCCCGTACGGATGGCCGAGCGCCGCGACGAATACGCGGTCCGGGTCGAGGGGATCGACGATCACCGAGGCGATCTGCTGGACGCCGTCGAGGCCCACGTGGCGCCAGGTGCGACCGGCATCGGTGGACTTGTAGACGCCGTCGCCGATGGCCAGGTCGGGACGCTGCAGGCCCTCGCCGGTGCCGACGTAGATGACGTCGGGGTTCGACGACGCCACCGCCAGCGCGCCGATGGATCCGGTGTGCTGGCCGTCGAAGATCGGCGACCAGGTCCGCCCGTAGTCATCCGTCTTCCAGACGCCGCCGTTGTTCGACGACATGTAGAACAGGCCCGGACGGGTCGGCACGCCCGCCACCCCGACGGTGCGTCCGCCCCGATAGGGGCCGATCGACCGCCAGCGCATCTCGGCAAAGAGCCGGGGATCGAGCTGCTGCGCCACGAGCGGCGCGGCGGAGAGCAGGGTGGCCAAGGCCAGGAGGGCAGCGCGGGTGGTGCGATTCACGGTAAGTCCTTGAAAGGCATTGAGATACGCACTCAGGCGTGGCTGGTCAGGGTCGCCGTCGGGGAGCCCGCCCGGGATGCCGTAGCGCACCATCGTCGATGGCCGGCCGGGCGAGGGATGGCGCAGAATATTGACAAAATCCGCGGTGCGCCAGAGCTTATCCCTATGCAATCCGCGGTAGATCCAGCGCTCATCTGATCGTGTCACCCGCCGTTCGGTCCACCCGGGCCGAATGGCTTTTTTCTCCCGACCCCACGCCTCGGGCCGGGGGAGCGTTCCGGAGCCGAAGTGCTCCCCTTACAACGAGGTCGTCTCGATGGCGAAGGGCACAGTGAAGTGGTTCAATGACGCGAAGGGATTCGGCTTCATCGCGCAGGAGGGTGGCAAGGACGTGTTCGTGCACCACACCGCCATCGTGGCCGAGGGGTTCCGCTCGTTGAAAGAAGGAGAGCCGGTGGAATTCGACGTCGTCGAGGGCCCGAAGGGGCTGCAGGCCTCGAACGTCCGCCGGGCAGGCTGAACGCGACCCAGCTTCGTGAGGCACGACGTCCCGCCCGCCCCGCTCGGCACCCCACTCGCGCGAGGCGGGCGGTGGCTTTTGGTGCTCCTCCTGGCCGCCGCCGGCCGGGGGCTCAGCGCGCAGGCGGCACCGGTGGCCTTCGAGTTCCTCGGCTTCCGTCCCGGGATGGCGCGCCCCGCCATCGACACCGCGGCGCACGCGGCCGGCGCCGACAGCGTGGAGTGCCAGGCCAGCCAGGCCGATCCGCACCTGAGCGAGTGCCGAGCCAGCCTCTCGACCGCCGACGCCGACCGCACCGTCGACCTCTGGTTCTCGGCCGTCGATGACACGGCCACGGTGCTCACGTTGTCGGCCCGGCTGACCTCGGCCAGGCTCGACCGCTGGCGGGAGTTCCTGTCGGCCCGGTATGGTGCCCCGCCGCCGCGCACCCGCGGTCCGATGACGATGCTGCAGTGGATCTCGGACCGGCGGATGCTGCGGCTCACCTGGCGGGCCCACGGCCGGGGATTCGACGCCTCGGTGAGCATGGTGGACGGCCGGGTGCTGGATGCCTGGGGGAACCGCGCCTTTCCGTAACTCCGTTGTGGAGTTACATTTGAGCCGGTCTTACCACCCCCCTGACCGCGCCATAACTTGAACATCGGATACCCGCTTCCACCTTCGGCGGGATCCCGTCTCCGCGTCCAAAGGGAGCTCCTCGTGGCTTTGTCCGGTCACGCACCCGCCTCACCGGCCGGCGCTCGCATCTGGCGTCGCTCGGTGCCGTTCCTGTTGCTGGCCGCGCTCGCGTGCGGCGGCGGCGGGCAGAAGCCCATCAAGATCGGTCTCCAGAGCACCTTCGGCGACCCGCTCGGCCTGCCGCTCCGCTACGGCGCGCAGCTCGCCGCGCAGGAGATCAACGCGCAGGGCGGGATCCACGGCCGGAAGATCGAGTTCGTCGAGGCCGACGACTACGGCGATGCGGACTCCTCCGTGGCTGCGGCCACGCGCCTGGCGCAGTCGGACGTGGTGGCGGTGGTGGGGGGCGCCTTCTCCGGCCCGACGCTCGCCGCCGCCGCCGTGTACAACGACCCGGCGCACCAGGTGGTCGAGATCTCGCCGTCCGCCAGCTCGCCGGAGGTGACGTTCGCGGGCGACTGGACCTTTCGGGTGTGCGCCGGCGACCTGGCCCACGCCGCCCGCCTCGCGACCTTCGTGCGGCAGCAGCTCAACCTCACGCGCGGCGCCGTGCTCTACATGGACAACCAGTACGGCCGCGGCTTCCGCGAGGTGTTCGCCTCGGAGTTCAAGAAGCTCGGCGGCCAGGTGCTGCTGAGCGGCCCCTACCTGCCGGAGAAGCCGGCGGACACGGGCCCGTACTTCGACCTGATCAAGAAGAACGGCCAGGTCCAGTTCCTCCTTGCCGCCAGCTACGAGACCGACGGCGCCGAACTCCTGCGGCAACTCAAGAAGCGCGGGCTCAACCTTCCGCTCCTGGGCGGCGACGGGCTCGAGGGGCTCCAGCGGGAAGGGGCCATCGCCGACGGCTCCTACCAGACCGCGGCGTACCTCCCGGCTGTGGCCACGCCCGAGAACCAGGCGTTCGTGCAGCGCTACCACCAGGCGTTCCCGACGATCAACCCGCCCAACCAGACCGCGGCGGCGACGTACGACATCGTCAAGCTCCTGGCCCAGATCATCACCGACGTCGGCACCGACCGGAAGGCCATCCGGAACGCGCTCGCCGACGTGGGGACCAAGCGACCCACGTTCGTGGGCGTGACCGGTCCGATCCAGTTCGACGCCAATGGTGACGTCCCGACCAAGAAGGTGCTGATCGCGATGGTGAAGGGCGGCGCGGTCCAGCTGGTGGAGGGAGGACAATGAAGTCGATGCGGAGTCTCAAGTGGATCGTCACCGCGGGGATGGGCATCATCATCATCCTGAGCGTGGTGAGCGGCGTATTCAGCATCGTGGCCCTCAGCCGGGTCCGGAAGGCGATCGACGCCAGCCTGGCCGCGCTGGTCCAGACCAACGCGCTGGGCGACGGGCTCGTCGCGTCCGCCCTCGATGAGGTCCGGGCGGCCGAGGAGTACATGGTGCAGCCCTCGCCGCAGGTGCAGCGCGACTTCCAGGCCGCCGGCGATTCGACCAACGCGACGATGACGTCGTACCGGCGCCTGTCCTCGCTCAGCACCGACGACCGCTACACCCTGAACGAGATGGCGACCGCGCAGGCGGAATTCGACGTCTCCTATTCCCTGGCACACGCGCTGGTCGACCTCGGCCGCACGGCCGACGGCCGGCAGATGGCCGACCGGGCCCGCGGCGCCGCCGACACCCTGGTGGCGGACATCCACCGCCTCACCGCGAGCCAGACCCAGGTGGCCTTGGCGGGTTCGGCGGTGCTCCGCACCCAGGCGATGTGGTGGGAAAAGGTCGTCGGCGGCATCCTGATCCTCGTGGTCGTCTTCGGCAACCTCATCGGCCGGTACACCGTGACCCAGGTGAGCGGCCCCCTGGGCCGCCTCGTCGGCGCGGTGGAGCGCTTCGGCCAGGGCGACCTCCGTCCGTTCCAGGTCGGGACCATGCCGCTCGAACTGGCGCGCCTTGCCACCGCGATGGACGAGATGGGCGCCCGGCTCCGGCAGGTGGTCGGCGCGGTGGTGCGGGAGTCGCAGACCATCTCCGCCAGCGCCAGCGACTTCTCGGCGATGAGCGAGGAGTTGGCCGCCTCGAGCGGCGAGATCTCCACCGCGATGGTGAAGGTCTCGAGCAGCGCGGAGATCCAGGTCCAGGGGCTCCGCGACGCGGACCAGCTGCTCAACACCCTCCGCACCGCCGCCACCAGCAACGCTGACGCATCGGCGCGGGTGGTGCGCCTGGGCGAGGAGATCCGGACCGTCGCGGCACGCCACCGCAAGGACGTCGGCGCCGCCGGCGCCACCCTGCTCGACGTGCGCGAGGTGGTGCAGACCTCCGCCAAGGAAGTCCAGGAACTGGCCAAGCTCTCGGAGTCGATCACCGAGTTCATCGACCTGATCAAGCAGATCTCCTCGCAGACCAACCTGCTCGCGCTCAACGCCGCCATCGAGGCGGCGCGCGCCGGCGAACACGGCCGCGGATTCGCGGTCGTGGCCGATGAGGTGCGGAACCTGGCCGATTCGAGCGCCCGCGCCGCCGAGGACGTGGCCAAGACGGTGAAGGTCATCCGGGAGCAGGTGCGGGACGTGG
>DATIEF010000242.1:0-5386 GCA_035455865.1 Gemmatimonadales bacterium
GGCGTCCCCTGTCGAACTGGCACCCACGTTCCCGGTCTCCATCGGCAGGATCTCTCCATGACCCGCCCCGCATTCGCGGCACTCACGGCGCTGCTCGCCGCCGCCCCCCTCGCCGCCCAGCAACCCAGGGATTTCGGCCCCTACCTCATGGCCGACCGGGCCGCCGAGATCGCCCTGGCGCGGACCGCGGCACCGAGGAACGTGACCGATTCCACGACGATCCTGGTGATGACCCGCACCGGCTTCGTCGAGGCGGTGCACGGGACGAACGGCTTCACCTGCGCCGTCTTCCGGTCCTTTGCGGCGCCGAGCAACGATCCGAACCTCTGGAACGTGAAGATCAGCGCGCCGCAGTGCTTCAACGCCCCCGCCACGCGGACCGTCCTCCCGATGTGGCTCAAGCGGATGGAGTGGATCCTGGGCGGCGCCACCCCGGCCGACGCCGACGCGCGTGCCGCACGGGCCTACGCCTCCCACGAATTCCCCGCTCCCGCTCCCGGCTCGATGGCGTACATGCTCTCGCACGAGCAGTACCTGAGCGACTCCGCTCCGCACTACTGGAAGCCGCACCTGATGTTCTTCTATGACCGGTCGCTCCCCGGATCCGCCTTCGGCGCCGATGACGGGGGAGCTGTCATCGACGGTTCCGGGGCGGTGTCGGACTCGCCGATGGTGACGATCCTCATCCCCGTGCCGCGCTGGTCGGACGGATCGGACGCCGCTCCCCGGCCGGTCCGGTGAGCCGCTCCCTCCGAAAGACCGCCGTGGGAGCCACGCTTTTCGCGGCGGTCCTCGCGGTCCGCTCCGGGACGCGTGGGGCGCCGGCGCCGAGCGCCGTCACCCTCGATGGTGTCCTCGACGCGAACACCGACGATACTCCCGCCTTCACCCCCGATGGCGCCACCGCCTTCTTCGACCGCACCGCTCAGCACACCAAGACGATCGTGATGACGCGCCAGGTGAGTGGTCGCTGGACCGCCGCGGTGACGGCGCCATTCTCCGGCCAGTGGCTCGACCAGGATCCCGCGCTCGCGCCCGACGGATCGTACCTCGTCTTCAGCTCGAACCGCCCGGTGCACGGCGACGGCCAACCGGTGGTCTTCACGGACGACAGCGGCAAGGCGTACCGGGGTGCCAATCTCTGGAAGGTGGCACGCCAAGGAGACGGCTGGGGCACGCCCGAATGGCTCGGCCCCGCCGTCAACACGACGACGCTGGTCGTGGCGCCGAGCGTGGCGAAGGACGGGAGCCTCTACTTCATCCAGCGGGAGCAGGGCGCGATGCACATCTTCCGCTCCGAGTTCCAGGACGGGAAGTACCTCCCCGCCCAACTGCAGGTCCTCGGCGACACGGCCCTCCCCACCCACGACCCCGCGATCGCGCCGGATGGCTCGTTCCTCGTCTTCGACTACGGGCGCTCCACCGGCGGGCTCGGCCGCCTCAGCATCGCCTTCCGCCAGGGCGACGGCTGGTCCGCCCCGCGCGACCTGGGTGACGCGGCCAATGGCGACGCACCCTGGGGCGCCCATCTCGGGCCCGACGCCCGGACCCTCTACTTCACGGGCAACACCCACATCTGGCGCCTTTCCCTGACCCCCTGGCTCCCCGCGCGATAGCGCGGCGGGGCCATCACGGAACCCTCATCCGACCTTCACGGTGACCCGGCCCCCGTCCTGCTAGCGTGTCCTCCGGACACCCGCTGGACCAGGAGGGAACGTGAGTCACATCCAATCCGCCCCCGCGCCATCGGCGAGCCCGTGGCGCCGGAGCGTCGTGCTGCTGACCCTGCTGGCGCTGTCGGGATGCGTGACGATCAGGTACCAGCGCCCCGGCAACGAGGTGACACCGCGCACGGGAGAGACGCTGGTGTTCGGGCGGGTGCGCTTCTTCCACGACGGCCGCGAGTTCTTCCCGTGGAAGGTGAGCCTCGTGGGCGACCCGGTCGCCACGAACACCGAACGCCACCTCTGGCTCCTCCGCCTGGGACGCCGCGCCGTGTCGTCCGAAGTGCACCCCGACCCCGATGGCTCCCTGGCCATCTGGCTCGGCAGCGGGGATTACGCCCTCCTTGGCAGCACCGAGATCGCGACTGAGGGCGCGCCGCCGTACGAAGTGGTGGCGCTCGTCCGCGTCCCGGCCGGCCCGGTCTCGGCGTACGCCGGCGACCTCGAAATGCGGACGGCGAGCCACGAGGGGGGACACCTCTCCCGCGGCGAGTTCGGCGACGCGACCGTCACCCTCGCACCGACCGCGATCGCGCGTGCCACGGTCGAACAGCGCCTCGGAAAGCTGCCGGAGATGCCCGCGGTGTCTTCGTGGTGCGTCGGAGATCGGGTGCCCGGGTTCAACGACTCCAAGCTCGCCGCGCGCGCGAAGGAACTCCTGGATCAGGGGTGCGGTACGGCCGCGACCCCCGCTCCCGCGTCGGCATCGACGCCGGTGCCGGCGCCGGCCGACACGAACGACCCCGCCCGGGTCGCCCTCTACGGGATCGGCGACACGGTGCTCGGCTACGTCACCCTCGGCGTGTCGACCACCGCCGACGCGGCTCAGGCGCTCCGATCGCTGGGCGGACTCGGCCCGCCGCGCGAGAACGACATCACCTTCACCGTGGGATCGGCGAAGATCCACCCGGCGCTGATCTTCACGCCGCCGGGGACGATGCACCAGCTCTACTTCGACCGCGACACGCTGGTCCTGGTCGTCTCCGGCATCCCCCGCGGCATCCCGACCGCGCGGACCGAATTCCTGGCCCGGTATCCGGCAGCGCGTGAGACCCGCCGGGAACCAGGTTGGTACGAGATGCAGGCGCCGCTCGACCGGTGCATCTGGCTCATTGCGGTGTTCACCGCCGGCACCGACGCGATCGAGTCGGTGGGGCACGCACGCGCCTGTCCAGCGCCGTAGGGATCACCTCGAGTCCGCGGACGCGCCCAGCTTCCGGGCGGCTGGCCTGTGCGCCACGCCGCCCGTAGCTTTTGTCCCGTCGCCCACCGGTCACGCCACCCGACGCCGCAGCACTTCGAGGCCCCATCGTGTTCGAATCCATCGAGCGCGCCCGCCGTCCAGGCGCTCCCTTCGCGAAGATCCTTCGGCGCGGGTCTCTCCCGCTCCTCCTCGCCGCCACGCTCCTGGCGCCCGCCGCTTCGGCGCAGCGACCCGCCGTCGACCTGCGCGCCGCCGCCGAGCTCGTGGCGCGGGTCGTCCCCGGCCACGCCGGCGGCTTCCGCGTGGCCGCGATCCCCGACAGCGCCGGCCTCGACGTCTTCGAAGTGGCTCAAGACGGTCGCCGCGTGGTCCTCCGCGGATCATCGGGCGTCGCGATCGCGTCGGCGCTCAACTGGTACCTGGAGCGTGTGGCGGGGGTGAACGTCTCCCTTCCCTTCCAGGCGATCCGCCTCAAGACGCTCCCGCCGGTCCCGGCGCCCGTCCGCATCCGGACACCCTATCAGATCCGGTACTTCTTCAATTACTGCACCTTCTCCTACTCGATGGCGTGGTGGGACTGGAGCGACTGGCAGCGGATGATCGACTGGATGGCGCTCAAGGGGATCAACACGCCCCTCGCCGTCACCGGGCAGGAAGCGGTCTGGCGGGCGACGCTCCTCGACCTCGGTTTCTCGCGCAAGCAGGTGGCCGACTTCCTCGTAGGCCCGGCCTACCTGCCCTGGGGATGGATGGGGAACATCGACGGGCTCGGCGGTCCGCTGCCCGACTCGTGGATCGACGGCCACGTGACCCTTGAACGCAGGATCCTGGCCCGCGAACGCTCGCTCGGTATGCGGCCGGTGCTGCAGGGTTTCACCGGCCACGTGCCGGCGTCGATCACCAAGGTCTTCCCCGCCGCCCGCATCCACCAGACCGGCGACTGGTCCGCCGGCTTCAGCGGCACCTGGTTCCTCGATCCCCTCGACCCGCTCTTCCAGCGCATCGGCCGGCGCTTCCTCGAGCGGCAGACGGAGCTCTACGGCACCGACCACCTCTACGCCGCCGATCCGTTCAATGAGATCGACCCGCCGTCCAACGACTCGACCTTCCTGGCCGGGATGGGCCACGCCATCTACTCCTCGATGGCGTCGGCGGACCCCCAGGCGACGTGGCTCCTCCAGGGATGGTTCCTCTACTACCAGGCACGCTTCTGGAAGGATCCACAGGCCGAGGCGTTCCTCGGCGCGGTGCCGGATGACCGGATGGTGGTGCTCGACCTCTGGGGTGACCGCCACCCGGTGTGGCAGGCGCGTCGGGCGTTCTATGGGAAGCCGTGGGTGTGGAACGTGCTCTACAATTTCGGCGGCAAGCTCAGCGTCAACGGCGACCTCCCCTCCATCGCGCGGAACCTCGACAGCGCCCTCCGCAGTCCCGCACACGGACGCCTCGCCGGGCTCGGCATGATGATGGAAGGGCTCGGCACCAACCCGATCGTCCCCGACTTCGTGCTGGACCAGGCGTGGCGCGACAGCGTACCCGACATCGAAGGGTGGACGCACGCCTACATCACCCGTCGCTACGGCGCCGATGATGCGGCGGCGTGGCACGCCTGGCAGGTGCTCCTGGCCACCGCGTTCCGCTCGAGCGCCCAGACCGGGAACTTCCTGGCCGAGCGGCCGCAGTTCTACAAGGCGGGGACGGCGTATCGGTCGGAGCCGGTGGCGCCATACGACGTCCACCTGCTGGCCCGGGCGCTCGACTCCCTGCTGGCCGCGGCGCCGGCGCTGGGACAGAACGACAACTACCGCTACGATGTGGTCAACCTGACCCGGCAGGTCCTGGGCCAGCTCGCGATCCCGTTCGTGACGGAGGTGCAGGAGGCGTATACCCGGAAGGACCGTGCGGCTCTGACGGCGGCGGAGTCCCGGATCACCACCCTCCTCGGCGACCTCGACACCCTGGTCGCCACGCGGCAGGAGTTCCTGCTCGGCCGCTGGATCTCCGACGCGCGGCGCTGGGGACACACCCCCGCCGAGCGGCGGCTGCATGAGTGGAATGCACGGAACATCATCACGCTCTGGGGCACCAAGTGCACCGAGGGGCAGAACGACGACCTCAACCTCTACGCGTTCAAGGAGTGGGCGGGGGTGTTCTCGTCCTACTTCCTCCCGCGGTGGCGGGAGTTCTTTGCGCGGCTCGACCGGTCGCTGGCGACGGGGGTGCCGTTCGACCGGGCGCCGTTCGCGGTGGATATGTGCGCCTGGGAGCAGGGATGGTCGCGCGCGGAAACGGCGTTCCCCACCGAACCCCGGGGAGACGCCGTGGCGACCGCCCGCCGGCTCTGGGACAAGTATCAGGGTGACCTGCGGTAGCGGGTGCTCCCTTGCCGGGTCCCGGAACGGCCCGCAACTTCTGGCGGTCGGCGTGGGTGGCGCAACCTTGTCAGCACGGAGGGAAC
>DATIEF010000243.1:0-2380 GCA_035455865.1 Gemmatimonadales bacterium
GTTCGGGAGGATGCCGGGGAGGGGGTTGAGCTCCACCACCATCGGCTGGCCGGCGGCATCACACCGCACGTCCACCCGGCACCAGTCCCGGCACTCGAGAGCGCGGTAGGCGCCGAGCGCCGCCGCCCGGACTGCATCGGCTTGCACGTCGGGGATGTCCGCCGGGCACTGGAAGATCTCGAGCGGCGACTGGACCGTGTCCCAGATCCACTTCGCCTCGTAGCCGTAGATCGGCGGGGCACCGGCCGGCAGGGTGTCGAAGCGGAACCCGACGATCGGAAGGCAGCGCGCCTCGGCGCCGTTGCCGATGATGGCGACGGTGAACTCGGGGCCGGGCAGGTAGGTCTCGATCAGGACCGGCTGGCGGTAGGTCTCCAGCAGGTGCTCCACCTGGGCCACCAGCTCCCCCCGGTGGTGGCAGAGCGACTTGACGCTCACCCCCTTGCCCGACCCCTCGAACGCCGGCTTGGCGAAGAGCGGGAAGGGAAGGGAGACGCCCCGGGCCGCCGCCGCCGACTCGACCAGGAGGAATGGCGCCGTCGGCACCCCCCGCTGCGCCAGGACCTCCTTGGTCCGCCCCTTGTGGAGGGCGATGGCCAGGGTCAGCGGGTCGGAGGCGTGGCAGGGGATCCCGTAGAACTCGCAGATGGCGGGGACGTGCCCCTCGCGGTTCACGCCGTAGAGCCCCTCGGCGATGTTGAAGACGAAGTCGGGGCGGGCCGAGCGGAGCTTCTGGGGGAAATCGGCGTCGGCCTCGAGGCGGATCACCTCGCCCAGGGCGGCAAGCGCCCGCACCACGGCGTCGATCGTGGCGGGCTCATCCCATTCGGCGTAGAGATCGGGTTGCGGAAGGTCGCTGCGGAGGGCGCGGAACGAACTGCTGGGGTCGGAGGGGGAGTCGGACGTCGCCCCGGCCTCGGCGGCCGGCGCTTCGGGTTTCTGGTTATAGGCGAGTCCGATCCGAATCGCCAAACGGTTCCTCGACTCGAAGGTGCGACTGAAATTTCTTCCGGCGGTCCGACAGGGAGGTCACACGACAAGACTAAAGTAAGAAATAGTGGTGAAACGCACAATAGTTTTTTGCCGGGAATTTTTCCGCGAGGGGTCCGGTGTGGGACCACGGAGGACACGGAGTTCACGGAGAGGCACGGAGAACAGCCAGGTAGTGTGGCCTCGCGTGCGGAATTCCTTCTCCAAGACCACATCATCTGCAGTTCTCCGTGTGTCTCCGTGCTCCTCCGTGCCCTCCGTGGTCCCACCCCTCCCGCTGAAGCGGAAAACCATGCGGGCCCCCGGTCGTGATGCTCGCCGAGAGCCCGTTCACCGCTTACCGCTCACCGCTCACACTTTATGGAACCCCACCCGTCCCGCCTCTGCCCCGTCGGGCGCCTGGTAGATCTCGAAGTCCTGGAAGAGCCGCGGCGCCTCGCCCTGCAGGGTCCGGAGGACCGCCACGGCCAGCCGGCGGATCTCCTGTTCGGCCCCCTCGCCGAGGCGGAGCTCCAGCATCGTCCGCCAGGCGCGGACGTTCCCGCTCACCACGATCTTGGTCTCGGTCCCGTTGGGGAGGACGCTCCGCGCCGCCTCGCGGGCCATCTTCCGCCGGTGGACCTTGTCCTCCACCCAGGCGTACTGCGTCATCAGCCCTTCCACCGCCGCCACGTACGCTGTCTGCGCCGCGGTCATCTGCGCCCGCCACGCCGCCTCCAGCGCCTCGTTCCCCAGGATGGCGGGGGGGACGACGAATGCGGCGTGGCTCTCGTCCACGTAGCGCTGGGAGAGCTGGCTGTAGCCGAACCCCGCCCGGTGGCGCACCAGCTCGTGGGTGCAGGAGCGGGAGATCCCCTCGAGGAGGAGAACATAGACCGAATGCTCGAACACCGACCCGTGGCCCTGCTTGAGAATGTTGGTCAAGTAGTCCGCGGTAGTGCGCCCCGCCGGGTTGTGCTGGCTCATGTAGCAGAGCCGCCCGGCGAACTCCGCCAGTTTCTCGCCGTCGGTGGCCGGGCCGTTCCACTTGACCGGGAGGTGCGCCGGCTCGACGAACTGGGGACGGGCCAGGAGGGTGACGCGGGGCGCGCGGAGGAAGTCCATGGAGTCGTGGGTCGTGGGTCGTGGGTCGTGGGTCGGGCGAGGCGGAAATGTAGGCGGTAAGGCGGTAAGACGGTAAGGCGGCAAAGGGGTAGCGGGGGAAGCCGGTGAGGCGGTAGGACTGGAAGGCGGTAAGGGCGACCGGGAGCCGTGGGACCATCGGTGTCATCCTGAGCGAAGCGAAGGATCTCTCCGCGGGCCTTCTCCTCCCTCCTTCTCCTTTTCCCTCTTCCCTCTTCCCCTTTTCACTCTTCCCTTTTCACTTCTCACTCCTCACACCTCCCCTTTT
>DATIEF010000244.1:0-8536 GCA_035455865.1 Gemmatimonadales bacterium
TCCGCATCGAGGATGTACTCCCGGGCGTCGGGCGCGACGCTGAACTCGATCATGTTGCCGTAGTCGAGCTGGACGGTGTAGCGCCAACCCGGGTGCGGCGGCCGGTACGGCTCGAAATACAGGCCGCTCCGGCTCACGGCGACGGGGTTGATGGAGTAGTGGGCCGGGAGGCCGCTGTCGCTCTGGGCAACGACGGCGATGGAGGCACCGGTGGAGAGGGCGGAGGCGAGCACGAGCGACGCGACGAGTTGGCGCATCCCGGAAAGTAACGAGCCCCCGCCAAGTCTCGCGGGGGCTCGCTCCGGCTAGGCCGGTCCGGTCAGTCGCGCTGACCGTCGCGGATCTTGACCTTATCCCGCTCCACCTTGAACGGCATGTCCCGGATCATGCGGGGCTGGCTCCAGTCGGCCTTGCCGGACACGGTGACGTGCTTGTGGTCGCGCATCACGTCGAGGGAGACGGTCTCGCCGTCGTCGTAGGTCTGGAGGATGCCGAGGAGCTTGGAGACCGAGTTGGGCTTGCGGTCGCCGATGGTGAGGATCACGTCGCCCGGCTTGAGCGCCAGGGGCGCGGAGTCCGGCACGCTCAGGACCAGGATCCCGTCGGTCACGCCGAAGTAGTGGCCGAGGTCGGGGTTGATCGGCGCGAACTCCATGTCGCCCAGGGGTGAGCCGATGCGGAGGAACACCTGGTCGCGCATGGCCGGGAACATCTGGTCCGGCTCGAAGTTGCCGGCGAAGGGCATCTGGCCCGGCTCCGGGATCTTGAAGCCGTACTGGAAGGCACCGCCCGGCGCGGGACGGAAGAAGAACGGCATCCCGGTATCGCCCGAGACGGAGTAGGTCATCATCCCGTCCATGTCCGAGGTCACGAGCTGGACGGTCTTCCGCACCTTCCCGCGGCGATATTCCACCGCCACGGTATCGCCGGCGGAGAGCCCGCTGGCCAGGTCGAGGAGCCTGAGCCCGGGCTGGGAGCGGGGGGCCTCGCCGTCATCGTCCGGGATCGTGGACGGGGCGGAGCGGTCGACGAGCGACTTGCCCTTGATCTTGGTGATGATGTCGCCGCCCTGGATACCGGCCTTGGCGGCCGGCCCCCCGGGAGTGACGCTCTGGACCGTGGCGCCGATCGAGTCGTTGGGCCCCGGGCGCATGTCCACCATCACGCCGATCCGCCCGCGACCGCTCACGGTGATGTTGAACGTCCCCGGCCGGCTGGCGCGGTACTGAACGTCGCCGGGGATCCGCTTGAGCGTGACCGTGCCGCCCTGCTGGGCGTACATCGGCGCCGCGATGGTGGCGGCCATCAGGAACATCAGACCAGGCTTCAACATCGGGTTCTCCCGGGGCTCAGAGGCCCACGTTGCTTGCGTGTGTAAGATGGACATCGACCAGGGCGTCGAGCAGGCCGACCCGCTGGCGCCAGAGTTCGAGGGTGCGTGCATTGTCGACGGGGCGCGCGGGCTCGAGCTGCAGCAGCTGCAGCTGCTGGTCGAGGTCCGCGATGCGCTGTTCCAGCTCGCCGGCCACCTGGGCGGTGGTCAGGTCGCTCGCACGCTGGTCGGGGTGGATGCGGTGGAGCTCCCCTTCGAGCGCGGACGATTCCCGCATGGCCTGGTGGATCTGCTGCTCGGCGGTGGCGGGGGCGGGGCGGAAGAGGTCGCCCGCCATCAGCACCATCGCCACGGAGGCCGCCAGCGCAAGCGACCCGGCGCTGACCCACCGGGTCCGGCGCTTGCGGTGGGTCCGGGCAAGCTCGGCCGCCACCACCGGCCAGCGGTCGCGCGCCGGACGGAGCGCGGGCAAGGCCCGCAGGCGCGCTACCCGCTGGTGCAGCCGGTCGAGCTCCGCCCGGCAGGGCGCGCAGGCCGCGAGGTGCTCCCGGGCCACGGCGGTGCCGGGCTCGACGCCGGGCTCCCGCAGGTCGTTGAGCTGTTCCAACGTCAGGTGCGTCACGTTGCCACCTCCTCTCCCAGCCACCGGCGCAGCTTCTGGTGCGCCCGGGCGAGCTGGGACTTCGAAAAACTGGCCGTCTTGCCCATCAGTTCCGCGATCTCTTCGTGGGTGTAGCCTTCGACATCGTGCAACCAGACCACCGCCCGGGACGTCTCCGGCAGGCGCTCGAGCGCCGCCTCCAGGTCCATCCGCAGGTGCTCATCCCCGGGGCGGCCCGGATGGATGTCGTCCTCGAGCGGCTCGGCATCGCGGTACTTGTTGCGCCGCAGGCGCATCAGCGCCTTGCTCGCCGCGATGGTCCGGACCCACCCCCAGAGGCTGCCCTCGCCCCGATAGCGCCCCAGCGAGCGGTGCACTTCGAGGAAGGTCTCCTGTAGCACATCCTCCGCGTCCTCCGAGGTCCGACAGATCCGGCGCGCGAGGGTGTACACCGGACCCTCGAACGCCCGGTAGAGCGATTCGAAACCGGCGGGATCGCCGGTGCGGGCCTGGGCGAGAGCGACGTCCGCGTCTGCCATTAGGTAGGAGTCCGCCATCGTGCCCTAAAGATGCGGGGGGCCGGGGGTTGGTTGCAGGGCAGGTTGCGCGGCGGCAGGAGAGTCGTGCAGACACCGGCGCGAGTTTTAGAGCGCCACCTTCAGCAATACACGTAACACATTGTTTTACAATGACTTAGGCAATAGCAGTCCGCGGGATGGCACCGGATCGCCGGTCGGCACCGGCGGCCGACGATGCCCCGTCCCAGCATCGCTTAGATTGTCCGGATGACCGCACCCACCCCCCACGAATGGCAGCACCACCTTGAGGACGAGGCTGACGCCGCCTTCCTCTACCGCGAACTCGCCGCCGCCGAGCCCGATCCGGAAAAGCGGCGGATCTATCAGGAGCTGGCGCACGTCGAGGATCGCCACACCGAGATCTGGCGGAAGCTGATCGCCGACGCGGGCCACCCGGTCAGGGCGGTCCGCCCGTCGGTGCGGGCCCGGACGCTGGCCTGGCTCGCCCGCCGCTTCGGCCCCGGGTTCCTCCTGCCGATGCTGCTGGAGGAGGAGGGGCGCGAGGTGAAGGGGTACCTCTCGCTCTACAAGCGCACGCCCGCCGGGAACGCGCAGGACACGGCACTCCTGCTCGCGAGGGAGTCGGCGGAGCATGCCGAGTCGCTGTCGGGGATCGCGGGGCGCGATGGGGAGCCGTGGCACAAGACCGGGGCCGGCGGCTTCCTCCGCAACCTGGTGTACGGCTTCAACGACGGCCTGACCGCCAACTTCGGCCTCGTGGCGGGAATGCTGGGCGCCCAGGCCTCGCTCGGCGCCGCCAGCCACGCGGTCCTGGTGGCCGGGATCGCCGGGACCGCCGCCAACGCGCTGTCGATGGGATCGTCGGGCTACCTCGCGGCCAAGAGCGAGCGCGAGGTGTTCGAGCACGAGATCGCCATGGAGCGGGACGAGATCCGCCTGATGCCGGAGGTCGAGCGGGACGAGCTGGAGCTCATCTACCAGGCCAAGGGGATCCCGGCGGCACAGGCCAAGCTCCTGGCCGACGACGTGATGCGCGACCCCGAGCGCGCGCTCGGCGAGCAGGTGCGGGAGGAACTGGGCATCGGCGAGGCCACCAGCACCCCGATGCGGGAGGCGTGGATCACCGGGAGCGCCACCGCCGTCGGGTCGCTCATCCCGGTGCTCCCGTTCTTCCTCTTCCACGGTCCGGTGGCCATCTGGTCGGCGTTCACGATCGCGATGCTCTCGCACTTCGGCGTCGGCGCCGCGCGGAGCCTCTTTACCGGCCGGGGGATCATCCGGTCGGGGATGGACATGTTCCTGATCGGCCTGGGCGTGGCGCTGGTGGGGTATTTCGTCGGAGAAGGGATCGTGCGGGTGCTGTAGGCGGTGAGCGGTCAGCGGTGAGGGGTGAGCGGGGCGGCGCATGCGCCGCCCCTGCGTTCCATCATCCCGATCACACCACGAAATTCACCAGCCGTCCGGGCACGTAGATGGTCTTCTTCGGCGGCTTGCCGTCGAGGAAGCGCCGGACCGCTTCCTCGGCGAGCGCGGCGGACACGACGGCCTCCTCGGGCGCCGAGCGGGAGACGGTGACCCGACCCCGGGTCTTGCCGTTCACCTGGACGACCATTTCGAGCGAATCCTCGACCGCGAGCGCGGGGTCGAACGCGGGCCACCGGGCGTCGAACACGCTGCCCTGGTGCCCCAGGCGTTCCCAGCACTCCTCGGCGAAGTGCGGCGCCGTGGGCGCCACCATCAGGATCATCTCCTCCACCAGCGCGCGGTCGTGGCACCCTTCCTCCCGCACGGCGTTGAGGAGCTCCATCAGCGCCGCGATGGCGGTGTTGTAGCGGAGCTCCTCCATCCCCTCGGTGACGCGCTGCTTGGCACGGTGCCACTTGGCGGTGAGCCCCGGCGAGGGCGCAGCGCCGCCGCCAGCGAGAGCGTCACCCACGAGGGCCCAGAGCTTGTCCAGGAAGCGCCGCGGCCCGCTCACGCCATCGTCCCGGAAGTCCCCCCCTTCGGTGAGGGGTCCCAGGAACATGAGGTAGGTCCGGAAGGTGTCGGCGCCCCACTTCGCGATGTACTCGTCGGGGATGACGACGTTCCCCCGCGACTTGGACATCTTCGCGCCGTCCTTGACGATCATCCCGTGGGCGCGGAACCGGGTGAACGGCTCCTCGAACCCGACGTGGCCGAGGTCGTGCAGCACCATCGTGATGAAGCGGCTGTAGAGCAGGTGGAGCACGGCGTGCTCGTTGCCGCCGATGTACGACGTGACCGGGAGCCAGCGCGCCGTGCGGGCCGGGTCGAAGGGCTTGTCGTCGATCCCGACCGACGGATAGCGAAGGAAGTACCAGGCCGAGTCGAGGAAGGTGTCGGAGACGTCGGTCTCACGGCGCCCCTGCTTCCCGCACCTGGGGCAGGGCGCGTGGTACCACTCCTTGTGCCGCGCGAGCGGAGAGACGCCGCTGTCGTCGGGCCGGAAGTCCTCGATCGCGGGAAGGAGGACGGGAAGGTCCTTCTCCGGCACCGGCTGCGGTCCGCAGGCGTCGCAATAGATGATCGGGATCGGCGGGCCCCAGTACCGCTGGCGCGACACACACCAGTCGTGCAGCCGATAGAGCGTCTTCCCCTCACCCGCCCCGCGAGAGGTGAGCCACGCGGTGACCCGCGCCTTGGCCGCCTCGACGTCGAGCCCGTCGAACTCGCCGGAGTTGACGATCTTCCCCGCGCCCACGTACGCCTCCGCGAGCGGCGTGGCCGCCGTGGCGCCCTCCCCCGCGATGACCCGGACGACAGGGAGCGCGTACTTGGTGGCGAACTCGAAATCGCGCTCGTCGTGCCCCGGCACCGCCATGATGGCGCCGGTGCCGTAGTCCATCAGCACGTAATCGGCGATCCACACGGGGATCGGCCGGCCGGTGGCGGGGTTGACCGCGGTGGCGCCGGTCGGGACGCCGGTCTTCTGCTTTTCGCCGGAGCGGCGGGTGACCACGTCGGTGGCGAGCGCCGCGCGGCGATACGCCTCGACCACCGCTCGCTGGGCCGGCGTGGTGATGGCATCGACCAGCGGATGCTCCGGCGCGAGCACCAGGAAGGTCGCGCCGAAGATGGTGTCCGGGCGCGTGGTGTAGACCCGCACCTTGTTCCCGGCCACGTCGAAGTCGACCTCGGCCCCCTGTGACCGCCCGATCCAGTTGCGCTGGGCGGTGCGGGTCGTGTCGGACCAGTCGAGCCCGTCGAGGTGATCGAGCAGGCGCCCGGCGTAGTCGGTGATCCGGAAGAACCACTGCTCCAGCACCCGCTGTTCCACCACCGCCCCGCACCGCTCGCAGCGCCCCCCCTCCACCTGCTCGTTGGCCAGGACGGTCTTGTCGTTGGGGCACCAGTTGACCGCCGCCTTCTTCTTGAACGCCTTCCCCGCCCGGTAGAGCTCGAGGAAGACCCACTGGGTCCAGCGATAGTAGGCCGGGTCGGTGGTGTCCACGGTGTGGCGCCAGTCGAACATCCCGCCGATCCGCTCGAGCTGGCGGCGGAAATTGGCGATGTTGCGCGGAATGACGACCCCCGGATGCTCGCCGATCCGGAGCGCGTAGTTCTCGCTGTGGATGCCGAAGGCGTCGTACCCGATGGGCTCGAAGACCGTCCGGCCGCGGAGGCGCTGGTAGCGCCCGTACACGTCGGCACCGGTGAACGCGAACATGTTCCCCACGTGAAGCCCCTCGGCCGAGGGATAGGGGAACATCATCAGGTTGTAGAACGGGTCCACCGGCCGGTCGAGGTCGGGCTCGTTGGTGTGGCGTTCCGCCCAACGGGCGCGCCACTTGGCCTCGACGGCCTGCGGATCGTAGGCGGATTCGGCGGTACGGTCGGTCATGGGAGGGGGAATTGTAATGATCTTCGGCCTGCCGCGGCACCTTTGACTTTGCCGCACCACTCTTGCAGATTGCGCGAACCCTGAGCCCTTCAATGAGACATACCAACAAGATCCATATCCGTGGCCGCGACTGATCGCGGCCTGAGGCGGAAGCTCTACCTGTTCGGTGGTGGCGTGATCCTGGCCATCACCGTGGTCGCGGCGTTCCTGGTGCTCACCACGGCGGCGGGGCTCGTCAGCCGCCAGACCGACGCCGAACTGGCGACCTACGCATCGCGGACGGCGCGGATGGTGCAGACCACCGATGAGGAGCGCCGCCACGAGGCGGACCTCCTGGCGCTGATGCCGCTCACCGAGCAGCTCGCCGCGACCGGCAAGGCCGACAAGGGCGTGGACGCGGTCCAGGCGCTCCTCCGGCTCAGGACCCGCACCAGCTTCCGCGACCTGGCCATCTACCGTCCGGACGGCCACCTCGTCATCACGACGGCGGCCCACGACTCCTCCGGCGCGGCGGGCAGGGACTGGCTCCGGGCGGCGTTGACCTCCGGCACCACGCAGACCGCCCCATACCACTCCTCGGATGGCCAGGTCCTCGACATCGCGGCGCCGATCCGGGTCGAGGGCCAGCGCGCCCCCATCGGCGTGCTCCGGGCCACTCTCCCGCTCGAGGCCCTGGGCCGCCCGCTCCGGCGGGACCTCCGGGTCGACTCGCTCACCCTGGTCGAGGTGGTGGACCAGCACGGGCTGGTGGCGGTCACCGGGATCCCCGGTGGGGAGGTGGGGCAGCCGTTCTCGGATGACTCGCTCCTGGGCCGGTCCGCCGAACTGCACTTCGCGCGCGTGACGGACAGCCGCGGCACCGAGCGGCTGGCGATGGTGGGCATCGCGGCGCCGGTGGCGTGGACGGTGGTGGCCCGGCAGCCGGCGTCGGCGGGGCTCCGCATCTTCCAGGGCACCTGGCGGGAGATGGTCATCAAGGCGCTGGTCTTCACCCTTCTCGTGCTCCTCCTCCTGGCCTGGCTCGCCACCTGGATCGACCGGTCGGTGCTCATCCCCCTCAAGCTGGCCGAAGGGATCGCCTCCCGGGTGGCGCTCGGCGACCTGCACCACGTCGACGAGCTCCGGCACGACGGCACCGACGAGGTCTCCCGCCTGAGCCGGGCGCTGCGCACGATGGTCCGGGGCCTCCGCGAACTGGTCGGCTCGATCCGGACCTCCGCCGGGGAGTCGGTGGACATCGCCACCTCGATCTCGGCGGCCACGCAGCAGATGAACGCGGCGACGATCGAGGTGTCGGGCACCTGCAACGACATGACCCAGCGCGCCACGGTCCAGGCCGACCTCGTGCGGGAGACCCAGCAGGGCGCCGAACGGATCCGGGCCATCGCCGAACAGCTGGCCACCGGCGCCCGGGGGGCCGCGGAACGCAACTCGGCGCTGGCGCGGATGGCCCAGGGTAGCCGGAGCCGATTGAGCCAGAGTGCGGCCGACCTCGAGGCGCTGGCCGAAGAGGTCCGGCTCGGCACCACCGAGGCCGCCGCGCTGGCCCAGGCCTCGGCCGAGATCCAGCTCTTCGTGGCGCAGGCCAAGTCCATCGCGGCCCAGACGCACATGCTGGCGCTCAACGCCGGGATCGAAGCGGCCCGCGCCGGCGAGCACGGCCGCGGCTTCGCGGTCGTGGCCGACGAGGTCCGCAAGCTCGCCCGCCAGGCCGAGGCCTCGGCCACGACGACCACACGCACGGTCCAGGCCGTGCTGGCGCGGGTGGAAGGGACCCGTGAGCGGCTGGCCCGGCTTGCGACCGGCGGCGAGGCGGCCCGGACGGCCGCCCAGCGCTCGGCGGAAGAAATGGAGAAGCTGGCGTCGCAGGCCGAGGAGTCCGATGCGTGGACCCGCGAGATCTCGGGCTCGGCGGGCGACGTGCACGGCCTGGTCGAGACGATGTCGGAGCGGATGCGCGGGATCACCGGCTCGACGGAGGAATTCGCGGCCGCGGCCCAGCAGATCTCCGCCTCGACCCAGGAGCTGAGCGCCTCCACCCAGGAGGTGGCGGCCACGGCCCAGCTCCTCGCCGGGGCGGCGGAGCGGCTGTCGACGGCGGTGAAGGTGTTCGACCTGGGAGGGAGTGCGTAGGGGCTGTTATCCGCTATCCGCTATCCGCTATCCGCTATCCGCTATCCGCTATCCGCTATCCGCTATCC
>DATIEF010000245.1:0-4904 GCA_035455865.1 Gemmatimonadales bacterium
CTACACGACCACCAGCGACTCGAACGGCGAGTACGTGCTCAGGTTCGACGCCGACCTCCTGAGCAACTGCCAGGTGCAGAACGTCCGGGTGACGCGTGACGGGTTCCTGTCCCAGTTGCTGGTGCTGAGCACCGGCGGGGGGACGAGCGACGTGAACCTCAATCGCTCGGACCGATGAGCCGGAGCGCGGTCGCGCTGGTGGCGCTCCTCGCGGTGGCGGCCGCGCGGCCCGGGGCGGCGCAGGACGCGCCCGCCCGCGCCCCGCTCCACGTCATCCTGGTGGGCGACGTCAACTTCGCGCGCGGCATCGCGCGCGACTATGTCTTCGCCGGCAAGGGCGACAGCATCTTCGCCGACGTGGCCGACACGCTCCGCGCCGCCGACCTGACCATCGGGAATCTCGAGAGCATCCTCCTCGACCGCGGCGACACCACCGACCCGACCGGCAAGATGGTCTTCGCCGGGCCCGACATCGCCGCGCCGCTCCTGGCCGATGCCGGCTTCGCGGCGGTGAGCACGGCCAACAACCACGCCTGGGACTTCGGGCGCCCCGGCCTGCTCGAGTCGCTCCGGCACCTCGACGCCGCCGGGATCCTTCACAGCGGCACGGGCCCCACGCTGGACGACGCCTACCGCCCCGCCATCCTCGACCGCGCGGGGTGGCGGGTGGCGCTCTTCGGCGTCACCGACATCGTCAACCTGAAGGGACTGGTGCTCACCGGCACGCCGGCGGCCTGCTGCATCGCCTGGGCCGACACCTCGGTCCTCGGGCCCCGGATGCGCGCCGCCCGCGATTCCCTCGGCGCCGACCTGGTGCTGGTGATGATCCACGGCGGCAACGAATACCGCGAGCGCCCGCCGGCGGCGCTCCACGCGCTGATGCGGGGCCTCATCCTCGCCGGGGCCGACGCGGTCATCGGGCACCATCCGCACGTCCCCCAGGGCGCCGAGCGCTTCCACGACCGGCCCATCGCCTACTCGCTCGGCAACTTCGTCTTCCGCCAGCCCTTCCCGTGGACCGACAAGGCGCTGCTCGCGGAGCTGACCGCGGACCCCCGCGGGCCGGTGACCCTGACGCTCCGCCCGGTCTACGCCGACTACGTGCCTCGCTTCGCGAGCGGCCCCGACTCGACCGCGATCCTCGCGCGGGTCGACACCCTCTCGCGCTGGCCGGCCCGCGTCGCGCGGGGAGTCAACCGGCGCGGCAATCGACCGTCACCACAGTCCCCGCCCCCGGTCGACTCGATACCGACACCGACGCGCCCCACCCTTCGACCAGGCGCTTGACGATCGAGAGCCCCAGCCCGCTGCCGCTGGTGGTGGTGGAGAACCTGGGCTCGAAGATGCGCGGCAGCAGATCCTCGGCGATCCCCTCGCCGTCATCCTCCACCACGAGCCGCCGCCCACCGCAACGGACCACGATCCGCCGCGCGCCGGCATTGCGGGCATTCTCCACCAGGTTCACCAGCACCTCCTTCACCTCGTCCTTCCGCGCCCCGACGGTCGCGTCTTCCCCCGCCACGAGCTCGACGGCGACGTCGCCGCTCAGCCGGTAGAGCTGGAGCACCTCGGTCGCCACCGCCTGCAGGTCGACCGGTTCGAGGGGCGCCGCGGCTTCGACCGGCGCCGCGAACCGGCTGAACGCGCGCGCGATCGTGTCCAGCCGGTCGATCTCCGCCAGGATCCGCTCCGCGGTGCCGTCGAAGGTCCGGTCGAACTCCGCCGGGCGCTCCTGGCGCACCCGTCGCAGGTGCTGCACGCCGAGCCGCAGGGGGGTGAGCGGGTTCTTGATCTCGTGCGCCACCTGCCGGGCCATCTCGCCCCACGCCAGGACCCGCGCGGCCTGGGACGCATCGGTCAGGTCGGTCACCGCCACCACCACGCCGCGGAGGTCGCCACCCAGCCCGGCGAACTCGCAGCCGAGCCGCCGCCCGCCGGCCGTGACCTCGATGGGCGCGTGCGGGAGCCGACCCGACGCGACCGCCCGCCGCACCGACTCGGCCAGCGGTCCGAGGGCCGGCGCCCACCCCGCCTCGAACGGCGCGCCATCGGCGAGCGGCGCGTCGAGCAGTTCACGGGCGCGCGGATTGGCCAGCAGGACCGTGCCGGTGGAATCGACCGCCACGACGCCGGTCGCCACGGTGCGGAGGACGGTCGCGGTGCGCCGGCGGGCATCGTCGAGCGCCGCCTGGCTGGCGCGGACATCGGCGGCCATCCGGGCAAAGGCGCCGAAGACCGGCTCGAACTCGATCGGCGGCTCCCCTCCGGGCGGGGCGGGCGCCCCCTGCCCCAGGGCGATCGCCGCCCGGCGGAGGTCCGACACCGGCCGCGAGAGCGCCCGCGCCACGACACGCGCGCCGAGTCCGGCGGCAGCGGTCCCGAGGAGCGCCGCGAGCAGCAGCACATAGGCCAGGTCGAGCTGTTCCCGCCCGAGCGTGGGATCTTCGCCGAGGCGCGGCGCGGCGACGATCCCCACGTCCGACGCCGGCCCCGGCCGCACCACCCGGTAGCCCATCCGCAGCGTGCGTCCGGCGCCGGGCACGCTCTCCACCCGTTCGAGCGCGTCGTTGAGCGCCAGGTCGGCATATGCATCGGGCGTGAGGAGCGCGGGCATGACCCCCAGGTCGGCCAGCACCGGCGCGCTCACGCCCACGAGTTCACCGCCCTGGTACAGCCCCACGTCGAGGCTCGCCCGGCGGCTCAGCTCACGGAGGCCGTCGTCGGTCTGTTCCGGCGGGCCCTGCAGCACCGCCGCGGCGAGGGGCTGCGCCGAACGGAGCGCCTGGGTGAGCAGGATGTCACGCTCCCGCTCCGCGTCGCGCCCCACCCGCACCACGCTCCACGACGCGAAGCCGGCCGCGGGGACGATGAAGAACACCGCGAGCGTGAGCCCCAGGCGCACCCGGAACGAGCGGGCCCATCGCCGCCACGGGAGCGGCCCCGGCGGCCAGCCGGCGAGCGTCTCCCCAAGGAGCCAGAGGAGCGCCAACACGGCCGTGTCGAGCAGGAGCACCAGGACGCCGCGCACGAGGAGCGGCCCCGGGCCCCGGAGGTCCACCCGCGCGTGGACGTGCCGGATGCCGCCGGGCAGCGCGATGAGCCGCTCGCCGCGGACCTCCCATCCGTCGCGCGCCCACACCAGCCGCGCGCTGTCGGCCACCGGCTCCGGGCCCGGATAGGACAGCACGAGGTCGTAGAGCGGCGCGCCGCGGGCCGGCGGGTCGAGCAGCCGCGAGAGGCGGTCGGGGGGGATGAGCACCGTGCGCGGACCCACTGCCGCGCTCAGCACCGCCCCGTCCGCCAGGCGGACGAGCAGCAGGTAGTGCATCCCCGGCACCCGCGCGAGGCTCGCCACCTCGGTGGTGACGGTCGTATCCATGTTCCGCACGAACGCCGACACCATCGGCTCCGGCAGGTCGAGCGAATCGAGCGGGAGCTCCACCCGCGGAATCCCCCGCGGCGACCAGAGCGCCAGCTCCGCCGGATAGTCCTCGCCCGCGATCGCCGAGGAGCGCCACAGTGCGTAGAGCTCCGCGGCGCTGGACGGCTCCGTCGCCGCGGCCACCTGGCCCGCGAACTTCTCCAGTTGCGGCACGGCGAACGGGTCCGGTTCCTCGCCGAGCCGGCCCACATCACGCCCGGCCACGAGCAACCGGCCCTCGAGTTCCGCGCCCCACGTGACGAGCCCGGCGGCGCTCCCCGCCACCAGCCCGACGCCCACGATCACGGCCCACCGCGGCGCCCGCCGCATCAGGAGCAGCAGCGCCGGCGCCCAGAGGAACGTGTACCAATCGGGCCAGCCATAGCGCGGATTCCACACCACGAGCCCGACCACCGCGGCCCCGAGCGCCACGCCGATGGCCACCCACAGCGTGCCCGGCGCCCCCCGGGACGCGTCGTCCGGCCCGCGCAGGAGCGCCGCCGCGAGCAGCACCGGCGCCGCGGCGGCGGTCAGCAGGGACACCTGCCACGTGAGCCAGAGGAGGAGCGGCACGCCGTCGGTCGGGGGCGTGATCCCGCGCGCGAGGTCGCTCACGAGATACGGCGCACCCACCAGGAGGAACACGGCGAGCGCGCTGCCGCCCCAGGTGCGGCGGATGCGGCGGCGCCAGAGCGCCACGCCCGCCGCCGATGCGAGGGTGCCGGTGGCCGCGAGGATCCCTGCCGACCTCGAGAAGGGGCCGAGGAGCGAGCGGAAGAAGGTGGCGGAGGAGAAGAGCGTGGCCGCGCCGAGCGCGGACCCGAGCGGCGTGACGGCGAGGAGGCCCACCGCCACGACCGCGAATGCGAATCGCTCACGGGCGCGCGTGCTCGCGGCGATCGAGGCGAGCAGCAGGAGCACCACGAGCCATCCCGTGAGCCGGGCGCCCTGGGCCAGCGCGGCCACCCGGGCATCGCCCTGGCTGGGTGGCACCGGCCGCACGCTGAAGAGCGTGCGGGGCCCCGTCGGGGTGTCGACCTGATAGTCGAAAACGTCGGGGTCATTGGGCGCCGCGCCCGCGAGATAGACCCTGAGGCTGACGCCGGTGGCCGCGCGGAACCGCTCGACCAGCGACGCGGCGCGGTCGGGATCCACCGGATCCGCCCAGACGAGGAGGCTCGCCACGGCGGTCCGGTGCCCGGCACAGGGGCGCCGGCTCTCGAGCAGCAGGTAGTACTTGCTCGACCGGACGGTGAGGGAATCGCCGGCCACCTCGGGGAGGAGCCGGTGCCGGCCGGCCCAGGCCCACGGCGTGCCATCCCCGTCGAGGATGGCGACGGCCAGCTCCACCCCGCCGTCCGGCGGTCGACGGCGCAGTCGCCGGTGGCGCGGTCCGCGGCCCGTTGGCCAGCCTCCACGCCCGCGGTGAGGTCCTGCTGGAGCCGGGATGATGCGCGCTCGATGCGCGCCTCCCGTTCGGCAG
>DATIEF010000246.1:0-3178 GCA_035455865.1 Gemmatimonadales bacterium
TCCGTGTTTCAGGCCGTTGCGGAGTGTCGATCCAGCGATGATCCCGTCTCCCCCAAGGACTGCCTGAACCACGAAGGGCACGAAGGAGCACGAAGACCCACGAAGGACCGCGGTCGAGGTGGTCGGGCGCGCGGAGTTCCGTTCGCGAGGCGGCCCCGTCCCATCCCAGTTCTCCGTGCCTCTCCGTGCTCCGGAGCCTGCCCTGAGCGAAGCGAAGGGTGCCCTCCGTGGTCCCATTCTTTTCGCCGAGCACGGCCACCTGGCCAAGGGTCAGGTCTGACGTTATAAGCCATTGCACCTGAACGACTTGCGGCAGCTGGTGCGATTTGCATGGCGGTCCCCTTCCTTATATAATTCAGTCATTCCCGGCCGGTCCATCCGGCCCCGGTCTTTCCCCCATCTGATAGCCCATGACCGCACCCAACGCTCGCGAGCGCATCCTTCCGCGTTTGATCGAGGAAGAGCTGCAGCAGTCGTTCATCAACTACTCGATGAGCGTGATCGTCTCCCGCGCGCTGCCCGACGTGCGCGACGGCCTGAAGCCGGTCCATCGCCGCATCCTGTACTCGATGAGCGAGCTGGGTCTCATCCCCGGGCGGGCGTACAAGAAGTCGGCCACCGTCGTGGGCGACGTGCTCGGCAAGTACCACCCGCACGGCGACCTGTCGGTGTACGACGCGCTGGTGCGGATGGTGCAGGACTTCTCGCTCCGCTATCCGCTGGTGGACGGCCAGGGGAACTTCGGCTCCGTCGATGGTGACCGCGCGGCCGCCTACCGGTACACCGAGGCCCGGCTCACCCAGGTCGCCGTGGCGATGCTGGAGGACATCGACAAGGACACCGTCAACTTCCAGCCCAACTTCGACGACCGGCTGCAGGAGCCGACGGTCCTCCCGTCGAAGATCCCGAACCTCCTGATCAACGGGTCGAGCGGCATCGCGGTCGGGATGGCCACGAACATCCCGCCCCACAACCTCCGCGAGGTGGCCAAGGCGGTCGAGGCGCTGGTCGACGACCCCGACCTCACCATCGCCGACCTCCGCAAGCACATCAAGGGCCCCGACTTCCCGACCGCCGGCTTCATCTACGGACGGGAGGCCATCAAGGAGGCGTACGAGACCGGGCGCGGCCGCATCATCATGCGGGCCCGGGCCCAGATCGAGGAGAAGGAGTCGAGCGGCAAGTCGCAGATCGTCATCACCGAGATCCCCTACCAGGTCAACAAGGAGAACCTGGTGCGGGCCATCGCCGAGCTGGCGATGGAGAAGAAGATCGAGGGGATCGCCGGCATCCGCGACGAGTCGGACCGCGAGGGCATGCGCATCGTCGTCGAGCTCAAGCGCGATGCGATCCCCAACGTGGTCCTGAACCAGCTCTACAAGCACACCGCGATGCAGTCGACCTTCGGGGTCATCATGCTCGCCCTCGACCGGGGCGTGCCGAAGGTGATGAACCTGAAGGAGCTCCTGGTCCACTTCATCGAGCACCGGCACGACATCATCATCCGCCGGACCAAGTTCGACCTGGCGGGCGCCGAGGCCCGGGAGCACATCCTCGAGGGGCTCAAGATCGCCGTCGACAACATCGACGAGGTGATCAAGATCATCCGGAAGTCCGAGGACACCGCCGAGGCCGACCAGAAGCTCCGCAAGCGGTTCGGGCTGAGCGAGAAGCAGACCGAGGCCATCCTCAACATGCGCCTCGCCAAGCTCACCGGCCTCGAGATCGAGAAGCTGGACGCGGAGCTCAAGGAGGTGCGGGCCCAGATCAAGGAGCTCAAGAGCATCCTGGCCTCGAAGGACAAGCGGATGAAGATCCTCAAGGACGAGATGGCCGAGGTGGCCAGGACCTTCGGGGACGACCGCCGCACCGAGATCGTGGCCGACCAGGGGGAGTTCTCGGTCGAGGACCTGATCGCCGAGGAGGACATGGTGATCACCCTCTCCCACACCGGCTACATCAAGCGGATCCCCGTGAGCGCGTACCGGAAGCAGCGCCGGGGCGGCCGGGGCGTGGCCGGGATGGGCACCAAGGACGACGATTGGGTGGAACACCTGTTCATCGCCTCCACCCACGATTACCTGATGTTCTTCGCCAACAGCGGGCAGGTGTACTGGCTCAAGGTGCACGAGATCCCGCAGGCCTCCCGCGCGGCCCGCGGGAAGCCGGTGGTCAACTGCATCGCCATCCGGCCCGAGGAGCGGATCTCGGCGCTGGTGCCCGTGCGCGACTTCGAGGCGCCCGAGACGTGGCTGATGTTCGCCACCCGCCAGGGGACGGTGAAGAAGACCGCCCTCAGCGAGTACGGCAACGTGCGCTCCAACGGCATCCGCGCCATCAACATCGAGGACGGCGATGAGCTGATCGACGTCCAGCCCTGCGACGCGCGGAGCGACATCGTGCTCGCCACCCGCGACGGGATGAGCATCCGCTTCCACCAGTCCGACGTGCGCGAGATGGGCCGCGCCACCACCGGCGTCAAGGGCATCGAGCTCGACAAGGGCGACGTCGTGATCGGGATGGTGGTCAACCGCCGCGACTCGACGCTCCTGGTCGTTTCCGAGAAGGGCTTCGGCAAGCGCACCGAGCTCGGCGAGTACCGGGTCCAGAAGCGCGGCGGCAAGGGGATCATCACCTTCCAGAAGACCGACAAGACCGGCGTGGTGGTGGCGCTCAAGGAGGTCTTGCCGGAGGATGAGCTGGTGATGATCACCCGGCACGGCGTCCTGATCCGCGTGCCCGTGGACGGCATCCGGGTCATCGGCCGGAACACCCAGGGGGTCAAGGTGATGAACCTCGAGGCCGGCGACGCGGTGGTCGGCGTGGCGCGGGTGGTCAAGGAGGACGAAGGCGGCACGGAAGAGGCTGCCGGCGGTGACGAGGTTGCGCCGACCGCGGCCGAAGAGTGAGGCCGCCCGCGGACGTAACGCTCGCTGACGTTCGGGCGGCCGCCGAACGGCTCGCCGGTGTGGCCGTGCGCACCCCGCTGGTCGAAGTCCCCGCTCTCGGCGCCATCGCCGGGGTGCCGGTGAGCCTCAAGTGCGAGACCGCTCAGCCCATCGGCGCCTTCAAGATCCGGGGCGCCTACAACGCGGTGGCGCGTCTCGTCGAGCGGGGTCACCCCACCGGGGTGGTCACCCATTCCAGCGGCAATCATGCCCAGGCGGTCGCCTTCGCG
>DATIEF010000247.1:0-13427 GCA_035455865.1 Gemmatimonadales bacterium
CGACGAGGAGTTCGCGCTCTGTCCCCCGATCATCTCGATGGGCGGCGACGGCGCGATGCTCGACATCGGGTTCCAGAACCTCTCGCGTCTGATGATGTCCGGGAAGCCGATCCGCGTGATCGTGCTCGACACGCAGGTCTACTCCAACACGGGTGGCCAGGCGTGCACGAGCGGCTTCACCGGCCAGGTGTCGGACATGGCGTGGTACGGCTCGAAGCAGCACGGCAAGACGGAAGTGCGAAAGGAGCTCGCCCTGATCGCCCTGGCGCACCGCGGCGTGTACGTGCACCAGTCGTCGCAGGCGTCGGCGTCGCACCTGATGGCCGGCGTGCTCAAGGGGCTGCAGAAGCGGCGTCCCGCGCTGTTCAACATCTACACGCCCTGCCCGGTGGAGCACGGGCTCGCCGACGACGTCGCGCAGCACGCGGCGCGCCTGGCGCTCGAGAGCCGCGCCTTCCCGTTCCTGACCTTCGACCCCGACGCCGGCCCCACGTACGCCGACCAGCTCTCGCTCGAGGGGAATCCGTCGCTCGACGATCCCTGGCCGACCTACACGCTCAACTACGTCGACGCCGCCGGCGCCGAGCAGGCGCTCGAGCTCCCGGTGACCATCGCCGACTGGGCCGCGACCGAGGGGCGCTTCAAGCAGCACTTCACCGAGGTGCCGGCCGAGAAGTGGCACGATGGGATGGTGCCCTTCCACGAGTTCCTGGCGCTCCCGGCCGATGACCGCGAGGGGAAGGCGCCGTACGTGCTGGCGCTCGCCAAGGACCGCACCCTCCGGCGCCTGGCGGTGACCCGGGAGATCGTGGCCCTGGCCGAGGAGCGGCAACGCTTCTGGTCCCAGCTCCGGCAGCTGGCGGGGCTCGAGGTGGCGCCGGCGGTGCGCGACCTGGTGTCCAAGTCGCTGGAGGCGGAGTTCGAGGCCCGGAGCGCCGAACTGCGCGCCGGCTACGAGGCGCAGATGGCCGCGCTCAAGGCGAGCTACCCCGCGCAGATGGCGCGCCAGCTCGCGACCGCGCTCCTCGAGCGGGCCGGCGGATCGGCCGCCGTGGCCGAGCTCCTCGCTTCGCTCCCGCCCAGCCCGAACGGTGCGTCCGCGCCAGCGGCGGCCCCGACCCCGGGCGCGACCGTGGCGCCGAGCGCCCCGGCCCCGGCCCCCGTCCCGGTCGCGGCGCCGGCAGCAGCGGCGGCCCCGGCAGCCGCCGCTGTGGCGGACGACGACGAGATGGCGCTCGAAGCGTGGATCGACTCAGCGCGCTGCACCACCTGCAACGAGTGCATCAAACTCAACAAGAAGATGTTCGCCTATAACGCCGACAAGCAGGCCTACATCAAGGACCCGCGCGCCGGGACCTTTGCCCAGCTCGTGACCGCGGCGGAGCACTGCCCGGTGTCGATCATCCACCCCGGCACGCCGCTCGATCCCAGGGAAAAGGACCTCCCCAAGTGGACCGCGCGCGCCGCGAAGTTCAACTGAGCCCGGGCCGATGACCGCGACCGGCTTCCGCCACGGCGTCCACCCCCCCGAGGAGAAGGGGCTCACCTCCGGCCTTCCCATCCGGCGGATGCCCTTCCCCGACGAGATCGTCCTTCCGCTCCGCCAGCACGCGGGGAAGCCCGCCATCCCCTGCGTCAAGGTGGGAGATCACGTCGAGCGCGGCGACCCGGTGGCCCTGGCCGACGGGTGGGTGTCGGTCCCCATCCACGCTTCCGCCGCCGGCACCGTGACGGCCATCGACTGGTGGCCGCACCCCGACGGCTCGATGGCGCAGGCGGTGAAGATCAAGGTGGACCGCTTTGCCGCCCAGGTGCCGCGCCCGCGGATGGTGCCGCACTGGGAGGGCCTCTCCACCGACCAGGTGATCCGCGCGGTGCAGGATGCCGGCGTCGTGGGGCTCGGCGGCGCCGCCTTCCCGACCCACGTGAAGCTGGCGCCGCCCAAGGACCACGCGGTGCACACGCTCATCATCAACGGCGCCGAGTGCGAGCCGTACCTCACGTCCGACCACCGGACGATGGCCGAGCACCCCGACCGCGTGCTCTTCGGCATCCGGGTGATGATGCACTGTCTCGGCGTCACCCGGTGCGTGGTGGGGGTGGAGCGGAACAAGCCCGACGCCATCGCCGCGCTCCAGGGGGCCCGCCCCGCCGACCTCGACGTGACCATCCTGCCGCTCACGGTCAAGTACCCGCAGGGCGCGGAGAAGATGCTGATCCACGCCGTGACCGGGATCGAGGTGCCGTCGGGCCAGCTGCCGGTGTCGGTGGGCGTGGTGGTGCAGAACGTCGGCTCGGTCTCCGCCATCGCCGAGGTGTTCGAGACGGGGCTCCCCCTCATCGAGCGCATCGTGACCGTGTCGGGGCGCGGGCTCCGCCGCCCCGCCAACCTGATCGTGCCGGTGGGGACCAAGCTCCGCGACCTCATCGGGTACTGCGGCGGGATGACCGACGACGGCGTGGAGGTCATCATCGGGGGCCCGATGATGGGGCAGGCGCAGGCCGACCTCGACGCGCCGGTCCTCAAGGGGACCACCGGCGTCGTGGTGCTCCGGCGGGAGGAGACCCGCCAGGAGAAGGTCTACCCCTGCATCCACTGCGGCCGCTGCCTCGAGGCGTGCCCCGTGTTCCTCAACCCCTCGCTCCTCGGCGACTTTGCCCGCGTGGGGCGGTACGAGGACATGGCGGAACACCACCTGGCCGACTGCATGCTCTGCGGCTCGTGCGCCTACGTGTGCCCGTCCAACATCCCGCTGGCGCAGTTCTTCCAGGCCGGCAAGGCGGCGCTCCGGCGTGCCGCGGCGGGGGCGGCATGACGGCATCGCTCGTCGTCACCGCCTCGCCGCACGTGCGGTCGCAGGACTCGACACCGGTCATCATGTGGAACGTGGTCGGGAGCCTCGCGCCGGTGGTGGCGGCTGCGGCGTGGTTCTTCGGCGTGAGCGGGCTCCTCGTCATTGCCGCCGCGGTCGTGGGCGCCGTGGCCACCGAGCACTTCCTTGGCAGGGGCGGCACCCTGGCCGACGGCTCCGCCGCCATCACCGGGCTCCTCCTCGGCCTGGCGCTCCCGCCCGGGCTCCCGCTCTGGATGGCGTGCCTGGGCGGCGCTTTCGGGATCACCTTCGGGAAGCTCGTCTGGGGCGGGCTCGGCCAGAACGTGTTCAACCCCGCGCTGGTGGGTCGCGCCTTCCTCCAGGCCGCCTTTCCGGTGGCCATCACCACCTGGCCGCCGGTCGGCGGGCCGTTCTGGGCGCTCAAGGGCGACCTCTTCGCCCTGCCCTTCATCCGTCCCGCCACCGACGCCATCACCTCCGCCACGCCGCTCGGGCTCCTCAAGTTCGAGGGACACGCCACCCGGCTCCTCGACCTCGTGACCGGCGCCACCGGCGGCTCCGTGGGCGAGACCGCGGCGCTCGTCATCCTGGCGGGCGGCGCCTTCCTGGCCTGGAAGCGCTACCTCAACTGGCGGACGCCCGTGAGCATCCTCCTCACCGTGGCGGCGGTGAGCGCGCTGATCCACCTGATCGATCCCCGCCGCCCGGATGCGCTGTTCATGCTCTTCTCGGGCGGGCTGATGCTCGGCGCCGTGTACATGGCCACCGACCTTGTCACCTCGCCGATCACCAACCTCGGGCGCTGGGTGTTCGGCTTCGGGATCGGTGTGCTGGTGGTGGTCATCCGGATCTGGGGCGGCCTCCCCGAGGGCGTGATGTACGCCATCCTCTTCATGAATGCGCTGGTGCCGTTCATCAACCGCGCCACGCAGCCCCGGGTCTTCGGCAGCCGTGGCGCGAAGGCGGCCACGTGACCGACGTCGCCCCACACTGCGCCACCGGCGCCGCGCCGCAGGTCCACGGCAAGAGCAGCCCCGCCTGGCGGCTCCTCATCACGCTCGCCATCGCGGGCGCGCTCTCCGGATGGCTCGTGGCCACGGTGTACAACATCACGCTCCCGGCGGTCAAGCGGCACGCCGCCGAGCGGCTCGACGCCGCGGTGCGCGAGGTGCTGCGGGCGCCGGTGCGGTGGGACACGCTGTACCTCGTCCACGACGCGCTCACCCGCACCGCGCCCGCCGGCGACCTCGACCAGGTGCCCAAGGCCTACGTCGGCTACGACGCGGCGGGCAAGCGCCTGGGCGTCGCGATCACCGCGGCGGAGCCGGGCTTCCAGGAGCTGGTGACGCTGATGATCGGCTACGACCCCGGCTCCGGCTCCCTGATCGGCTTCACCGTACTCGACGAGAAGGAAACGCCGGGCCTCGGCGACAAGATCGAGCGCGACAGCGACTTCACGCACCAGTTCGTGGGGCGGACGCCGCCGCTCACCGGCGTCAAGGGAAGGGCCCCCGCCACGCCGAGCGAAGTGCAGACCATCACCGGCGCCACGATCTCCTCGCGCGCGGTGGTGCGGATCATCGACCACGCGGTGGAGCGGTGGCGTCCGCTCCTCGCCGCCTGGGACCGTGGAGGCACAACGTGACGACCGCAGGGACCGCCGTGGCCGAGCCGCCCGACGTCGCGCCGGCTGCGCCCGACTTCGTGCCCGGGGCGCCGCCCCCCGCCTCCGTCGCCGCGGACATCTGGCGCGGCATCACGCGGGAGAACCCGGTGCTGGTGCAGTTCCTCGGGATGTGCCCCACGATGGCGGTCACCAACACGCTCGCCAACGGCGTCGCGATGGGGCTCGCCACGCTCTTCGTGCTGACGGGGTCCGGGCTCATCGTGGCGCTCTTCAGCCGCTACATCGCGCACGAGGTGCGGATCACCTCCTACATCCTGATCATCGCCACCTTCGTGACCCTGGCCGACATGATCCTGGCCGCCACCTTCCCCGACATCAGCAAGGCGCTCGGGCCCTTCATGCCGCTCATCGTGGCCAACTGCCTCCTCCTCGGCCGGGCGGAGGCCTTCGCCGCCAAGGTGGGGCCGGTCCGCGCCGTGGCCGACGGGCTCGGGATGGGGCTCGGCTTCACCGCCTCGCTCTCGCTGCTGAGCTCGATCCGCGAGATCCTCGGCCGCGGGTCCATCCTGGGGCACGACCTCTTCGGCCGCCGCTTCGAACCGTGGGTGTTCATGGCGATGCCGCCGGGAGGCTTCTTCACCCTCGGCCTGGCGCTCCTCGGGCTCGCCTTCATCATCGAAGTGCGCCGGCGGCGCGCGGCGAGGGCCGCATGAGCCACCTTGCCTGGATCTTCGTCTCGACCCTGCTGGTCAACAACTTCACCCTGGTGATGTTCCTGGGGCTCTGCTCGTTCTTCGGCGTCACCGCCAAGATCGAGACGGCGTGGCGGCTGGGCCTCGCCAACACGTTCGTCCTGCTCCTCACCGCGGTCGGGGCGTGGACGCTCAACACGTATGTCCTGACCCGCACCCCGTTCCTCCGCACCATCGCGTTCATCGTGGTGATCGCCTCCGGGGTGCAGGTGGTCGAGATGGCGGTCAAGAAGTACTTCCCCATCCTCTTCCGCCAGCTCGGCATCTACCTCCCGCTCATCACCACCAACTGCGCCATCCTGGGGCTCGCGCTCTTCCAGACGGCTCGCCACTACACGCTGGCGGAGTCGCTGGTCTTCGCCATCGGCGCCGGGCTCGGGCTCACGCTCGCGCTCTCGCTGATGGCCTCGATCCGCGAGCGCATCGAGGTGGCGGAGATCCCCATCATCGCGCGCCGGATGGGGCTCGTGCTGGTGGTGGCCTCCTGCCTGTCGATGGCGTTCATGGGATTCGCCGGGATGGGGAGCGCGCCATGAGCACGACCGCGATCGGCATCCTGCTCTGTGCCGGACTCTTCGCCCTCTACGGCCTGGTGCCCCACCGCGGCTGCACCGGCCACTGCGCCGGCTGCACCGGTTCGTGCGGACGTTATGCCGATGAAGGAGACCACGATGACCGATGACCTCTTCCGCCGCCCGACGCGCCGGGAGTTCCTGACCGTGGGCACGGGGATCTTCCTGGTGCTCTCGCTCCCCCGCGCGCTCCGGCGCCGGCCGCAGGTGTCCCGGCGCACCATTCCGTTAATGGGGACGATCGCCGAGATCCAGGTGGCGCACCCCGACGAACGGGTGGCGCAGGCCGGCCTCGACGCCGGCATTGCCGAGCTCCAGTGGGTCGAACGGACGATGACCCGGTTCGATCCCCGCTCCGACATCGGCCGGGTCAACCTCGGCGGGGCCCGGGACGGCGTCCGGGTGAGCGCCGAGACCGGGCTCGTGATCGAGCGCGCGCTCCTCTGGGCGTCGGTGACCGACGGCCGCTTCGACCCCGCCATCGGCGAGGCCTCGGAGCTGTGGGACGTGCTCCACCGGCGGGTGCCGCCGCCGGAACGGCAGGTGCGTCGCCTCGCCGGGCGCGGCTTCTGGCGCAAGGTCGACCTTACCCGGGACGCCGCCGGCGCCCGGGTCCGGCTCAACGACCGCGACGTGCACGTCGACCTCGGGGGGATCGCCAAGGGGTACGGCATCGACCGCGCCGTGGCGGCCATCCGGCGGCTCGGCATCGCCCACGCCATCGTGACCGTGGGCGGCGACCTCTACGCGCTCGGACACGCGCCGGACGGCGCGCCCTGGGAGGTCGGGATCCGCGACCCGCACCACCTCGACCAGCTGGCCGGCCGCCTCGAGGTGTCCGACCGCGCGGTCACCACGTCGGGCGACTACGAGCGCTTCTTCGAGTACCACGGGGTGCGCTACCACCACCTCATCGACCCCGTCACCGCCGCGCCCCGCCGCACCGGGATGCACAGCGCGACGGTCGTCGGCGCCAACTGCTTCAACGCCGACGCGGCGTCCACCGCCGCCTTCGGCCTCGATCGCGACATCGCGCAGCGGATGGTCCGCCGCGTGCTGGGCGACGCCGAGGTCATTCCCCTGACGTGACGTGGAGGGCACGATGAAAAGCCACCAGCTGTACTGCGGGGCCTGCGACCGGCCGGTCCGGGTGCTCATCACCGAGCAGGCCCTGGGCGAGACGCAGGCCCCCGTCCGCGACGCCGAGTTCATCTGCCTCGAGATCGGCACCACCTGCACCGGGCGGATGTGCCCCCTGGGCGCGGACGAGCCGAGCGCGATGGTCCGGCGCATCGTCCGGAACGGGATCCCGCTCGACTCGCTCGAGACCGTCCCGGCGCACTGCCCCACCTGCGACCGTGAGACCGAGATGATCCTCTACGGCGGCGGGCAGGCCGGGTGCTCCACCTGCGGAAGCACCGGGCGCTGGGTCATCGACCATCTCGAGCCTGCGTGAGGTCGGCCGGCCGCACCCCTTTCCGGGTTGCGCTCCCGTCCGGCACGGTGGACATTCTTGCGCTCCCGACCCGGCCCTCGACGCCGGCCAACTCCCGGCCCAGACCGATGAGAGGCACGATGCGATTCCACGCGACCGCGCTCCTGGCGATGGCCCTCGCCGCCTGCACCGGGCGCAACCCCCGCGACCCGGCCCCCGGCGATCCCGCGATCCTGGCCGGATCCTGGGAGATCATTGCCCATCGCGACAGCCAGCCCGACCTGCACGTGGCGGTGACGCTCGCACCCTCGGCGCCGAACGACCCCGACGTTCCCCGGGCGCTCAAGGGCGGGACGCTCGAAGGCCACTTCCAGCTTGCCGACCGCGCCTGGCTCCCGACCCCACCGACCGATTCCGGGGTCTCGGCCTTCATCGGCTCCGACAGCTCCGTCATCGTCTACCTCCGCCTCGAGGGACGCTGCAGCGACTGCGGCAACCTCGGCTTCGCCGGCCGGTTCGCGCACGACGCCATCCTGGGGCACTGGAGCCAGGAGATGACCACCACGTCGCCGCAGGGCACCTTCGCGATGCACCGCGCGCCCGCCGACAGCGCGCATCGATGATCGCGTTCCGGCCGATCGGCACCGTCCGGACCCCCTATCAGGACACGGGCCAGGTCCCACGCGGCCCGGGCGCGGTACACGAGGCCACCGGCACGATCGAGCTCCTGCCCGAGTTCGCGCCGGGCCTCCAGGACATCGAGGGGTTCTCCCACCTCTACGTCATATGGGTGTTCGACCGGTCGGCGGGGTACGACCTCCTCTCCACACCGCCAACCGACGACCGTCCCCACGGCGTCTTTGCCACACGGACGCCGCGGCGCCCGAACCCCATCGCCCTCACGGTGGTGCGGCTCCTCGGCCGGGAGGGCGCCACGCTCCGCGTCAGCGGCGTCGACATGCTCGATGGCACGCCGGTGCTCGACATCAAGCCGTACCTGAGCAGCGTCCCGGCAGACCAGCTCACGCGCGGGTGGATGGCGGAGGCAGAGGCGCGGCGCAGCGCACGCGGCGCGTGAAGGCATCTTCTGGCATCGGGGCGCGACCGTGACAGATTTCCGTCCCCCCGCCCGCACCCGCACGAGGCAGCATCGATGACATCGGACGGCGCCAGCACCACGCACGACCCCGAAGGGACCGCCGAACTGGCGCTCGCGGTAGTGGACCGGATCCCGGCGATGGTGGCGTATTGGGATGCCACCGAGACCTGCCGCTCTGCGAACGAGGCGTACCGTCGCTGGTTCGACCGCTCCCGCGCGGACCTGGTCGGCACCACGATCCAGGAGCTCCTCGGGCCCATCTACGAGCTCAACCTTCCTTATATACGCGCCGCGCTCCGGGGCCAGCCGCAGGTGTTCGAGCGGTCCCTCCAGCTGGCCGACGGCTCCGGCCCGCGCGACACGATCATCACCTACACCCCCGACATCCGGGACGGCCAGGTGCTGGGCGTCTTCGTCCATGTGGCCGACGCGACGCCGCTCAAGGAGCGGGAACGGGAGCTCTCGCGCGTCATCGAGGAGCGCGACCGGGCGCTGGCGGAAGTGCGCACGCTCGCGGGCCTCCTCCCGGTCTGCACCTCCTGCAAGAACATCCGGGACGAGCACGGGGAGTGGGTGCGGATCGAGCGATACATCGCTGAGCGGTCGGACGCGGAGTTCACCCACAGCCTCTGCCCCGACTGCTCGCGCCGGCTCTACCCCGACTACACCGACCCGGCGCCGTGAGGCGCGCAGGCGGGCCGGTGCTCGGGTGGTGCCTCCTCGCGGCCCCGCTCGCGGGCCAGGCGCCGGGGCCAGGTTCGGTCACCGTCACCATCACGGGGATCCGCGCCGAGCAGGCGGGGACCCTCCTGGTGGCACTCTACGACCGCGCCTCGGCGTGGCTCATCCTCGACTCGGCGCGCGCCGTCCGACGGATCCCGGTGGCCGCGGACTCTGCCATTGCCGCGTTCGACTCGTTGCCCGCGGACACGGGATACGCCATCGTCGTCATCCACGACCGGAACGGCAACGGGAGGCTCGACATGCGGTGGTTCCCCTTCCCCAGGCCGAAGGAAGGGTCCGGCGTTTCCAACGACCACGTGCGGATGGGAAAGCCGAGCTACGATGACGCCCGCTTTGCCGTGAGCGGCGCCGCCAGGTCGATGCGGATCCGCCTCCGTTACTAGCGCCCCCGGGACCGGGTATCATTGAGCATGGGAACCGCCGCCGAAGCACCCGCGCCCTCGACGTCCCCCCGCCAGGTGTTGCTGGCGTGGCTCGCCCCGATCGCGATGCTCCTGGTGACCTACGCCGCCACCTGGGTCACCGACTGGATGAATGACTTCGGCGCCACCCGGCACCTCGTCATCCTGTATCCCAAGCAGGTCGTCTTCGCCATCAACCTCCTTGTGGTCGGCGGGGCGGCGCTCCTCTACGCCCGGCTCGAGCGCCTGCACCCGCGGCTCCGGAGCTGGCTCCGCTACGCGGCGCTCCTCATCCCGCTCTGGTTCGTGTTCCTCTCCGGCGCCCGGTCGGCCGGGATCCTGGCCGACTGGATGCGGATCCTGTTCGTGGCGGTGAGCGGCGCGATGGTCGGGATCATGCTGGCGCTCTGGGCGCGGATGGGGGGCGGGGGGCGTGAGAGGTGAGAGGTGAGACGTAAGACGTGAGAGGTGAGAGGTAAGAGGTGAGAGGTAAGAGGTGAGAAGGACGAGGTGTGGGTGGCATCCTGCCGGTCGGGCGGGACCCGCACCGGCTGGTAGCTTTGAACGGGCTGTTCTCCACCCTTCGGACCATCGTCCATATGACCGCAGTCCCCGAACGCCTCGCCGTGGCGCTCTCCGACCGTTACCGCCTCGTGCGGGAGCTCGGCGCGGGCGGGATGGCCACGGTCTACCTGGCCCACGACCTCAAGCACGACCGCCAGGTGGCGGTCAAGGTCCTCCGCCCCGAGCTGGCGGCCGTCATCGGCGCTGAACGTTTCGTGGTCGAGATCAAGACCACCGCCCAGCTCCAGCACCCGCACATCCTGCCGCTCTTCGATTCCGGCACGGCGACGGCGAAGGGTCACGGGTCACGGGTCACGGGTCCTGATGGGGGCCACGATCTCGACGACGCCGAGACGCGCGACCCGCAACCCGCGACCTTCCTGTACTACGTGATGCCGTATATCGACGGCGAGACCCTCCGGGCCAAGCTCGACCGGGAGACCCAGTTCGGCGTCGACGAGGCGGTCAGGATCACGGCGGCCGTGGCCGATGCCCTGGACTACGCCCACCGCCACGGCGTCATCCACCGCGACATCAAGCCGGAGAACATCCTCCTCCACGATGGCCGTCCGATGGTGGCCGACTTCGGGATCGCGCTGGCCCTCTCCGCCGCGGCCGGGGGGCGGATGACCGAGACCGGGATGTCGCTCGGCACGCCGCACTACATGAGCCCCGAGCAGGCGACCGCCGACAAGGAGATCACCGGGCGGAGCGACATCTACTCGCTCGGCAGCGTGCTCTACGAGATGCTGACCGGCCAGCCGCCGCACCTCGGCGGCTCGGCCCAGCAGATCATCATGAAGATCATCGCCGAGCCGGTCCAGCCGGTCACGGCGCTGCGGCGGTCGGTGCCGCCCAACGTCGCGGCGGCGGTGGCGAAGTCGCTGGAGAAGCTGCCGGCCGATCGCTTCGAGACCGCGATGGCGTTCGGTAACGCGCTGCTCGACCGGGGATTCACGACCCCCGGCACGGCGGCCATTGGCGCGCTCCCGCCGCTCGGCGGGCGTCGCGCGCCGCTGCTCGCCCTCGGCGCGGTCGCCGTGCTGGCGGCGGTTCTCGCCGCGTGGGGGTGGTTCCGGCCCACTGCGTTGCCGGCCGCGAGTCGGCTGCGCGTCGCGCTCACGACGCACCCGATCGCCCCCGGACACGTCGGCCGGGGCCTCGCACTCTCGCCGGACGGCGCGACGATCGTGTTCGCCGATAGCGTGGATGGCACACGCCGCCTCTGGATCAAGACGGCCGACCAGGCCGACCCGAAGCCGCTCGCGGGCACGGAGGGTGCGGACGCGGCCACGTTCTCGCCGGACGGACGGTGGATCGCGTTCATCGCCGATGGGAAGGTCCGCAAGATCCCCGTCGCCGGCGGCGCCCCGGTCACCATCGCCGACTCCGCGGCCGGCGCGGGCGGCAGCAACATCCCGCCCGCCGTCGCCTGGCTCGACGACGACAGCGTGCTTTACGGGGACCGCGGCTTCGGCCTCCGGATCGTCGGGCAGGACGGCGGGCGCACCCGGCGGTTCGACTACCTGGGGACGGTAGGCTTGGGCATCGCGACCATCGCCCCGCTCCGTGGCGGCCGGACCGCGCTGCTCGGGATGTGCGACTTCGGCTGCCCGTCGGCCCGGCTGTTCGTGGTCGACCTCGCGACCGGGAGGCTCGATTCGCTGGTCGACGGCGCGGTGCGCGGCTGGCAGCTGGCCGACGGGCGCATCGTGTTCGCGCGCCTGGACGGCGGTGTGTTCATCGCGCCATACGATGCGCGCCACCACCGCTTCGCCGGGACGCCCGTGCCGGCGCTGGACGGCGTGCGTACGGTCCAGTACTGGCCCGACATCGCCGTTGCCGCGAACGGTACGCTGCTGTACATCCCGGGCCCGGCCAGCGGCGGGAATACGCTGTCGGAAGTGGAGTGGATGACGCGGGACGGCCGGGCGACGCCGGTGGATCCGGGCTGGACCATCGTGCCGTCGGTCAACGGCGGCGTCCGGCTGTCCCCTGACGGCGGCCGCCTGGCGCTCGCGATCGTCTCCGATGGCCACGAGGAGGTGTGGATCAAGCAGCTCGATCACGGCCCGTTCACGCGCCTGACGCTGGAAGGCCCCGGCCTGCGCGGCGAATGGTCCGCCGACGGGCGAAGCGTCTACTACTTCAGGGTCGGGGGCGCCAACAACTCCGACCTCCGGCGGCGCGACGCCGATGGCACGGGCGAGGCCGAGGTGCTGCTCCATGCCACCCGCGCCGTCTGGGAAGTCCAGTTCCCACGCGATACGACCAGGCTGATCGTCCGGCTCGGCGTGCCGCCCTCACGCGACATCTACCTGTTCGACCGCGCGAAGGGCCACGGGGACAGCGCCATTTCCCCGCTGATCGCCGACGACCGCTACGAGGAGGACGCGATCGCGTTGTCTCCCGACGGACGGTGGCTCGCCTACACGTCGAATGAGTCGGGGCGCTCCGAGGTATACGTGCGGCCGTTCCCGGACGTCAACGCGGGGCGGTGGCAGATCTCCGCCACCGGCGGCGGTGAGCCGCGGTGGGCGCACAGCGGGCGGGAGCTGTTCTACCGCCGTGCCGACGGGTACCTGATGTCGGTCGCGATCACGCCGGGCGGGACGTTCGAACAAGGCGCGCAGCGTGCGCTGTTCCCGGCCTCGCCGTTCCTCAGCAACACGGCCTACACCATGTATGACGTCGCCCCGGGCGATCAGCGGTTCGTGTTCCTCCGTCCCATCGTCCCGACGCTCGGCGAGGGCGCCAACACCGTGGTCCTGGTGCAGCACTGGCTCACCGATGTGGACGCGCGCCACGCGGAGAGCCGGTGACCACGACCGTGGAACGTCCCTCCGCCGCGCTCGGCGACCACCGGACCGGCCAATAGCACGACCCAGGTGATCGTCGTGGACAACTGGACCACCGAACTCCAGGCCCGGAAGAAAGGTCAATGACGTGATGCGATCCTCACCATCGGTCCTGCTCGCGACCTCGATCCTCATCACCTCCTCGACGACCGGGCGGATGGTGCGCCCAGCCGATCCGGCGCCGGTCGCCTTCAACGACAACCGGATATCGGCAGGACGCCTGCACGGCGGCGTGCTCTCGGTGGCGATGGTGGCGGCCCCGGGCGACTGGCGCCCCTTCGGCGCCGACCAGCGCGGGCTCACGATCCCCGTCTTCGGCGAGGAGGGCAAGCCGCTCCAGGACCCCGGCCCTCTCCTCCGCGTACCGCTCGGCACCCGCGTCGAGGTCCGGCTCCGGAACCTGACCGGCCGGCCGCTCGTGGTCCACGGGCTCTCGGCCCGGCGGGTCGCCGTGATGGACTCGCTGGTGCTGGCACCTGGCGCCAGCGGCATCGCGCGCTTCATCGCCGACGCGGAGGGGACCTACTACTACTGGGGCGCC
>DATIEF010000248.1:0-5668 GCA_035455865.1 Gemmatimonadales bacterium
CGTCCGGATGCTCGTGGCGGCCGGGCTCGAGGTCGTGGTCGTCCCGGCCCGGACCACCGCCGACGAAGTCCGGGCCCTCAAGCCCGCCGGCCTCTTCCTTTCCAACGGCCCCGGCGACCCGGCCCCCCTCGCCCAGGCCATCGCCAACATCCGTTCCCTCGGGGACTCCGGCATCCCGACGTTCGGCATCTGCTTGGGGCATCAGCTCTTGGCACTTGCCTACGGGGGACGGACCGTGAAGCTCCCCTACGGGCACCGGGGGGGGAACCACCCGGTCAAGGAACTGGCCACCGGTCGGGTGCTGATCACGTCCCAGAATCACGGCTTTGCCGTCGAGGGCGAAAGCGCTGGAACCCGCATTCCGGGCGCTTCGGAGCTCGAATTGACCCACCGGAACTTGAACGACGGGACGGTCGAGGGGCTCCGTCACCGGACCCTCCCGATCTTCGCCGTGCAGTACCACCCGGAGGCCGCTCCCGGCCCGCACGACGCCTATCCCCACTTCCAGGAGTTCCTGGATCTGCTGGGTGCCGGGTCCCCCGCCGGGAGGGGGTGAGGGCCCAACCCCTTGACAGTCAACAGGTAAGCTCGTAGAGTCTCCTCCGACTGCCCCGATTGCCGGGGCGCTTCCGGAACCCCGGCGGAGGGGATGCATGACCAAGGCAGACCTCGTCGAACAAGTCACCGCATCCATCGCCCGCACCGCCGGTCCGATGATCTCGAAGAAGGACTGCGCCCGGGTGGTGGACGCGTTCCTCGACGCCGTGAAGGACGCCCTCAAGGCCCAGCACAACATCGAGGTCCGGGGGTTCGGCACCTTCAAGATCCGCCGCCGCAAGACCCGGATGGCGCGCAACCCGCGCACCGGCGACCCGGTGGAAGTGGCCGCCCGTCCGGTGCCGGTGTTCAAGCCCAGCAAGGAGTTGCGGGCCCTGGTCGCCGAAGAGGACGCGCCCAGCGAGCTCCCGGCCAGCTGAGCCGGATGATGATCGGTGCCGGGGGCCGCTCGCGGGCGGCCCTTCGCGTTTCCCGGGAGTCCAGGTGCCCCCAGCCAAGTCGATCACGGTGACGGTCCGGTTCCTCGCACGGTACGCCGAGGTAGTGGGGCGGGAGGCGGTGTCGGTCACAGCCTCGGCGCCTGCCACGGTCGAATCGGTCCTCTCCCAGCTCGGCGCAGTCCTTCCCTCCGCCGGCGCCCTGCCACCCAAGCCGTTGTGCGCCCGCAACTTCCGCCAGGTCCGCGGGAACGAACCCCTGCTCGATGGCGACGAACTCGCGCTGCTGCCGCCGATGGCAGGAGGTTGAGATGCCGTTCCTGACCGAGCATCGCCTCGTGCTGGACGACCTGGCCGCCGAGGTGGCGGCGGCGGATCGTGGCGCGATCGTCACGTTCGTCGGCACGGTGCGAGACCACCACGCCGGGCGAGCGGTGCGGCGGCTGGACTATTCCGCCTATCCGGAGATGGCCGAATCCGAGTGCGAGGCGATCGTGGCAGAGGCGCGGCGCCGCTGGCCGGTGGCCGTCGCGCTCAGGCACCGGGTCGGCCAATTGGAGATCGGGGATGCGGCCGTGGCCATCGTCGTCGCGTCCGCGCATCGCGACGTGGCGTTCGAGGCCTGCCGCTTCGTGATCGACGAGGTCAAGCGGCGGGTGCCCATCTGGAAGAAGGAGTACTACGCCGACGGCTCGGTGGCCTGGGTGGACCCGACGGCGGCGGGCGGAACGGTCCCGGCCAAGGCTCCCGATGCCTGATCCGCTGCCGCTCGGCGCCGAGCCATCTGCCCATCCGCCCGTCCACCCGTCCGACCGTCTGGGACGCCCCCTTCGCTCGCTCCGGATCTCGGTCACCGACCGGTGCAACCTGCGTTGTCGGTACTGCATGCCGGAGGACGAGTACGTGTGGCTCCCGCGGGAGTCGATCCTCTCGTTCGAGGAACTCACCCGGTTGGCGAGGGTGTTCGCCTCGCTCGGCGTCGAGCGGCTCCGGCTGACCGGCGGGGAGCCGCTGATGCGCCGGGACCTTCCGACGCTTGTCCGGCTGCTGCGGTCGGAGGTGCGGCCCAAGGACCTGGCCCTCACGACCAACGGGCTGCTGCTCAAGGACGCGGTCGCGAGCCTCAAGGCCGCAGGGCTTGGACGGATCACGATCAGCCTTGATACGCTGCGACCGGAGCGGGCGCGCGAGTTCTCCCGCACCACCCGTCACGCCGACATCCTTGAGGGCATCCGGACCGCGGCCGCCGCTGGGTTCGGCGTCAAACTGAACGCGGTGGTGATCCGCGGGTTCAACGACGACGAGCTGGGCGACCTCATCGCCTTCGGGAGCGAGGTCGGTGCCGAGGTGCGGTTCATCGAGTACATGGACGTTGGCGGGGCGACGCGCTGGCGGATGGACGACGTGGTCCCGGCCGCCGAGATCGTGTCGCGCCTGGGCGGGGCGGAACCGATCGCCGGGCGGGGGAGCGCGCCGGCGGAGCGCTATCGTTTGGGCGACGGGACCACCTTCGGCATCGTGGCGAGCACCACGGCGCCGTTCTGCGCCGACTGCGACCGCGGGCGACTGACCGCGGACGGCGTGTTCCTGACCTGCCTCTACGCGCGCGACGGCGTCGACCTTCGCGGGCCGATCCGCGACGGGGCCTCCGATGCCGAACTGGCCGCGCTGATCGGGAACCGATGGGAGGCGCGCCAGGACCGCGGGGCGGAGGATCGGCTCCACGCGCCGGACCGCGGGGTGCTGGTGCCGCTGGCGGGACTGCGCACCGACCCGCATCGGGAGATGCACACCCGCGGCGGGTGAGCACCGCTAGGTTACGTCCGGGCCCGCCGATCCTCCGGTGCACGCCCATTCACCGTTCACCGTTCACCGTTCACTGTTCACCGTTTGCCGCTCACAGCTCACCACTCACCGCTTACCGGTCTCAGCATGCTCCACATCGCCCTGCTCGAACCCCAGATCCCCCCGAACACCGGGAACATCGCGCGCCTCTGCGCCGCCACCGACACGGCGCTGCACCTGGTCGAGCCGCTGGGCTTCTCGCTCGACGACAAGCACCTGAAGCGCGCCGGCCTCGATTATTGGGACAAGGTCGACCTCTGGCGGCACCCGGACTGGTTCGAGTTCCGGAAGGCCATCTCCCGCGAGCGGTGCATCTACTTCTCGGCGCACGCCAGCCGGAGCTACCTCGAAGCGCCGTACCAGAAGAACAGCGTCCTCGTCTTCGGGCGGGAAGACACCGGACTCCCGGCGCGGATCATCGAGAAGCACCCGGAGCAGTGCTTTAAGATCCCGATGCCGGGCGACGTCCGCTCGCTCAACCTGGCCACGGCCGCGGGGATCGTGCTCTACGAAGCGCTGCGGCAGGTGGGTCGGGGGAGCGAGGTGCCGGAGGGCGCGATGGACGCTGCAGATGGAGCGGCGGGAACCGATGCGCCCGCGGCGGCGCCCAAGCGTGGGCGGACGCGCCGCGGCGGACGGGGGAGGAGCCGGAAGGCCTAGCGGCCGAGGCGCCGGCCGAGGATGAGCTTGGCGAGGAGGCGGTCCGTGGCCGGCGTCAGGCCGATGCCGACGCCGGCGTTCACTTCCCACTCCGGCGAGAGATTGAGGTCGAGCGTGGGGTAGAGCCCCTCCTCGCGCGCATCGCCCGGAAGGAGTCCCGCCACCGGGCCCCATCCGCCGTAATACTCGAATCCCCCCGTGATGACCCGCGAGAAGTCGAAGCTCACCTTGGCGCTCGGCGCGAACCCGATCGACCGGTCGGGACCGGTGAGCGCCAGCTCGAAGCTCGGGTTCACCGCCCAGTAGAATCGTCCCATCTGCTTGTCGACGATCGGCCGGAACTCGTAGTTGCAGTTCTCGGTGGCGTACGAGCGGTCCTGGCATCCGATCTCCTGGGAGATGCTGGCGCCGACCGGCCATCCCCAGCTTGGCGGCACCCGGACGCGGGGCCGGATGTGGCTCCCCACGTAGTGCCAGCCCCCCTCCTGCGCGGTGGTGAAGAAGTAGAACCCGACCTCGAACCAGTCGTTGAACCCGTGGGTCACCTCGACCGTCTCGTGGAGGGCGTGGTCGGTGGGGCGCACGCCGTCGACCACGGTGGTCCCGCCGTCGAAGGTGAAGTTGGAGTGGAGCTCCAGCATCGTGGCCGCGGGGGCGACGGTCGCCGCTCCGTACACCTGGATCTCGTAGTTGTCCTGGGCGTGGAGCGGTGCGCCGGCGGCCAGCAGAAGGGCGATGAGACAGAGGGATCGGGTCACGTGGTTCCTGGAAGAAGGTCGTTACCAGTACGGGAGTCGTCGGGTCGGTGTTGCAGGTCCACCGCCCCTGCAATCTCGCCGGGGGAGTCTGTACATTGGGGTGCTCGGCCCATCGCGGGTCCGGGTGCTCCACTTCGCCAAGGACCCGAACTCCAGACCGCCCTATGCTGCAGAAAGTCACCGTCGTCGGCGCAGGCAACGTGGGGGCCACCGCGGCCCAGCGCCTCGCCGAGAAGAGCCTGGCCCGCACCGTCGTCCTGCTCGACGTGGTCGACGGCGTCCCGCAGGGGAAGGGGCTCGACCAGTGGGAGTCGGCGCCGATCGAGGGGTTCGATTCCCGGGTGGTCGGCACCACGAGCTACGAGGCGGCCGCCGGGAGCGACGTGTTCGTCGTGACCGCCGGGATCGCCCGGAAGCCGGGGATGAGCCGCGACGACCTGGTCAAGACCAACGCCGGCATCGTCAAGTCGGTGGCGGAGAACATCAAGAAGGTCGCCCCGAAGAGCATCGTGATCGTGGTGTCGAACCCGCTCGACGTGATGTGCTACGTCACGATGCGGGAGACCGGCTTCCCGCGCGAGCGCGTGATCGGCATGGCCGGCGTGCTCGACACGGCGCGGTACCGCTCCTTCCTGGCCGAGGCGCTCGACGTGAGCGTCGAGGACATCCAGGCGATGGTGCTGGGCGGCCACGGCGACACGATGGTCCCGCTGATCTCCTACACCACCGTCTCCGGCATCCCGATCACCCAGCTGCTCGGCAAGGACAAGCTCGACGCCATCGTGGCCCGCGCCCGCAACGGCGGGGCCGAGATCGTCGCGTTCCTCAAGACCGGCTCGGCCTACTACGCGCCGAGCGCGGCGGCGGTGCAGATGGTCGAGGCCATCGCGCTCGACAAGAAGCGGATCCTGCCATGCTCCGCCTGGCTCACCGGCGAGTACGGGCTCAAGGACGTCTTCTGCGGCGTGCCGTGCAAGCTCGGCGCCCGGGGCCTGGAGTCGGTGCTCGAGGTGGCGCTCACCGCCGAGGAGCGCACCGCACTGCACGCCTCGGCCAAGGCCGTGACCGACGTGATGGCGATCGTGTGAGGGGAAGGGGTCGCGGGTCGTGAGTCGCGGGTCGTGGGTATTGAGGCCTGGGCCTCGGGCAGGCACTCCGTGGCCCACTGCCGACACCTGAAGCGCTGGATTTGACGGATCCTGGCCCATAGCCCTTGACTCACGACTCACGACTCACGACCCACGACCTTCAACGCATATGAACCCACTTACCCGCCTCTGGCGCTCCACCATCGGACAGAAAGTGCTGATGGCCCTCTCCGGGCTCATCGGCGTGGGGTTCGTGATCGCCCACATGGCGGGGAACCTGCAGGTCTTCCCGGCGTTCGGGGGCCGGGAGAAGCTCAACGCC
>DATIEF010000249.1:0-2025 GCA_035455865.1 Gemmatimonadales bacterium
GTGTGGCCTGGGCCCGTGCGGCGTGGGGAAGCGACGCGGCGGCGAGCAGGAAGGCCGCCATCGGCAGTGTCGGTCGCAAGGTGCACCTCCAGGGGGAGAGGGACCGGCTCCTGAGTGTAAGGGACGGCCCGGGGCGCGACAAGCACACGCCCGGTCCCGGTCAACGACCTCGGCTCAACACCCGGAGCGCCCGATGGGCTCGGTGCAACGTTTCGACGGCGTTCCCGCCCAGGACGTTCAGGTGCCCCATCTTCCGGCCGGGCCGGGGGTGGCTCTTTCCATATAGGTGCAACTTGACCCCGGCATCGGTCAACGCGGCGCCCCAGTCGGGTTCTCCCCCCTCCCAGACATCGCCGAGGATGTTGATCATCGTGACGGGGGTGAGCACGCGCGGGTCGCCGAGGGGGAGCCCGCAGAGCGCCCGCACCTGCTGCTCGAACTGGGAGCTCGCCGCCGCATCCTGGGTCCAGTGACCGCTGTTGTGCGGCCGGGGCGCCAGTTCGTTGACGAGGAGTTGCCCGCCGCTCAGGAACATCTCCACCCCCAGCACCCCGACGTACTCGAGCGCCTCGGCGATGGCGATGGCGATCTCGGCCGCATGCGAGGCGAACTGCCCCGGGAGCCGCGCCGGGACGGTGGTGGTCTCGAGGATGCCGTGGTGGTGCACGTTCTCCCCCGGCGGGAAGACGGCGGTGCGCCCGTCCTCCCCCCGCGCCAGCACGACCGACACTTCGAGGTCGAGGGGAACCTGCTGCTCCAGGATGCAGGGGACGCCTCTGTGTGCGTCGAAGGCGGCCTGCGCATCCGCGGCATTCGCGACGCGCGCCTGGCCCTTGCCGTCGTAGCCGAGACGCGCCGTCTTGAGGATCCAGGGTCCCGGCACCGACGCGGTGCCGAGTTCGACGTCCGCCGCCGAGAGGACCGGATAGAAGCCGACCGTCGCGAAGCCGTTCCGCTGCAGGAAGGCCTTCTCGGTCAGGCGGTCCTGGGCCGCGGCGACGGCCTTGGCGCCGGGGCGCACCGGGAGCCGCACCGCGAGCGTCTCCAGCACCTCGGCCGGGACGTTCTCGAACTCGGTCGTCACCGCGCTGCAGTGCTGGATCATCCGTTCGATGGCGCCCGGGTCGTTGTACGGGCGCTGCAGGTGCAGGTCGGCCACGCGGCCGGCGGGACTTTCGGGGTCCGGATCGAGGACGAGGACCTTGTAGCCCATTTCGCGGGCAGTGAGCGTGAACATCCGCCCGAGCTGCCCGCCGCCGAGCATGCCCAGGGTGGCGCCGGGAAGGATCACGTGATGGGGGGGAGGGAAGTGGAGTGGACCTTGGCCGTCTGCCGGGTCCGGAAGTCATCGAGCCGGGCCTGGAGGGCCGCGTCGGTGCGGGCCAGGAGCGCCACCGCGAAGAGCGCCGCGTTCCGGGCGCCGGCCTCGCCGATGGCGAACGTGGCCACCGGGATCCCGGCAGGCATCTGGACGATGGACAGGAGCGAATCGAGCCCCTGGAGCGCCCGCGAGCGGACCGGGACGCCCAGCACCGGCACCGTGGTGTGGGAGGCGAGCATCCCCGGCAGGTGCGCCGCGCCGCCGGCGCCCGCGATGATGCAGGCGAGGCCGCGCCCCCGCGCTTCCCGCGCGTACTCCGCCAGGAGGTCGGGGGTGCGGTGGGCCGAGACCACCCGGTGCTCGAAGGGGATGCCGAACTCCGCGAGGGTCTTCGCGGCGTGTTCGAGCGTCTCCCAGTCGGAGTCGCTTCCCATCACTACGCCTACCAGGGGTGCGGGCATTCGGGGGCTCGTGGAGGGGGCTAACAGCTGTCTGTTGTCGGTTGTCCGTTGTCGGTCACAGGCTGGCGCGCGTCCGGTCCATGGTCCCGCGTTCGGCCAGGGCCGCCTGGGCTGCCGCGAGCCGGGCGATGGGCACCCGGAATGGCGAGCAGCTCACGTAGTTCATCCCCAGGCCGTCGCAGAACGCGATCGAGCTCGGCTCGCCGCCGTGCTCGCCGCAGATGCCGAGCTTGATCTCCGGCT
>DATIEF010000250.1:0-4623 GCA_035455865.1 Gemmatimonadales bacterium
CGACGGTGGAGGAACTCCTCGGCGCGGCCGACCGGGAGCTGTATGTGATGAAGAGAGCTTAGAGTCGAGAGCGTAGCGTCTGGAGCTAAGAACTTCGAGTTACTCCGTCCCCAATACCCGCTCGATACGGCGGTCGGGGACGAGCCACCAGAGCGCCACGCCCACGTAGCAGGCCGCCGAGATCCAGACGCTCACGAACGCCGCCGGGATCGCGATGAGGTACAGGATCGGCGACGCCTTCCCCTTCAGGTCCGTGCCCACCGCCCGCGCCAGGAGCGAGTCCGGTCCCTCGCTCAGGAGGATCCGCCGCTGGAGGATCCAGTAGGCGATCGCCGCCATCAGCAGGACCACCCCGTACAGCGCCGTCGGCACCGGGGCAAAGTGGTTCTCCCCCATCCACGCCGTGACGAACGGGGTGAGCGAGAGCCAGAAGAGGAGGTGCAGGTTGGCCCAGAGGACCCCGCCGGTGACCTTGTGCACCACGTGCAGCATATGATGGTGATTGTTCCAGTAGATCCCCACGTAGACGAAGCTCATCACATAGCTCAGGAACACCGGCCACAGCGCGCCCAGGTCGGCGAAGTCGGCCGAATGGGGGACGCGGAGCTCCAGCACCATGATCGTGATGATGATGGCGATGACGCCGTCACTGAAGGCTTCGAGGCGGGTGGTGCCCATGGGAGTCGTGGGTCGTGGGTCGTGAGACGTGAGAGGTGAGACGTGAGAGGTGAGAGGTGAGGGGTGCGGGGTGGGCGGTGAGACGAAAGGCGTCCGGTCGGTGACCCGAGACTCGCGACCCGCGACCCGCGACGCCACTACCTAGATGGCTATCGCCCGCGCCCTGATCTCCGCCACCACCTTCTCCGCGAACTCCTCCACCTTCATCACTTCCTGCTTCTTCCCTTCCCCTCGCGCCCGCACCGCCACGGTCCCGCCTTCGGCCTCGCGCTGGCCCACCACGGCCATATAGGGGACCTTGTCCACCTCGCCGGCACGGATCCGGTAGTTGAGCGTCTCGTGCCCGGCATCGAGCACGGCGCGGATCCCGCGGCTGCGAAGCCCCGCCCATACCGTGCGCGCCGCCTCTTCCTGCGCATCGGAGATCGGGAGCACCCGCACCTGCTCCGGCGAGAGCCACACCGGGAAGGCCCCGGCATAGTGCTCGATCAGGATGGCGATGAAGCGCTCGAATGACCCGCTCACGGCCCGGTGGATCACCACCGGCCGGTGCTCGTGGTTGTCCTCCCCCACGTACTTGAGGTCGAACCGCTCCGGCGCGTTGTAGTCGAGCTGGATGGTACCGAGCTGCCACCCGCGGCCGATGGAGTCGAAGACCTCGAAGTCGATCTTGGGCCCGTAGAAGGCGCCGTCCCCCGGCTTGACCTCGTACGGCAGCCCCGTCGCCTCGAGGGCGGCCTTGAGGGCCCCCTCGGCGCGGTCCCAGAGCGCGTCGTCGCCGATGCGCACCTCCGGCCGGGTGGCGAACTTGAGCTTGGCCTCGAGCCCGAAGGTCTCGTAATACTTGAGGATGAACTGCGTCATCCGGTGCACTTCTTCCGGGATCTGGCTTTCCATCAGGTACACGTGGCAGTCGTCCTGCTGGAACTGTCGCACCCGCGTCAGCCCGGAGAGCGCCCCGCTCACCTCGTTCCGGTGCAGCACGTCGAAGGTGGTGAACCGCACCGGCAGCTCCCGGTACGAGCGCTTCTTCGCGTGGTAGAACAGGTGATGCGACGGGCAGTTCATCGGCTTGAGCGAGAAGTCGTGCTCCCCGGTCTCGTTGTCGAGGACCAGGAACATGTTCTCCTTGTACTTCCCCCAGTGCCCCGAGATCTCCCAGAGCCCCTTGTTATAAAGAAGGGGCGTCTTGATCTCCTGGAAGTCATCGCGCTGGAGCTCGCGCATGTACTCGTTGACGGTGTTGTAGATCGTGGTGCCCCGGTCGGTCCAGAACACCGCCCCCGGCGCAAAGGGGTGGAGCATGAACAGGTCGAGGTCCTTGCCGAGCTTGCGATGATCGCGCTTGCGGGCCTCTTCGAGCCGGTTCACGTACGCGTCGAGGTCCGCCTGCTTGAACCAGGCGGTGCCGTAGATCCGCTGCAGCATCTGGCGCCGGGAGTCGCCGCGCCAGTACGCCCCCGCCCCGTGCAGGAGCTTGAAGAACTTGAGCCGCCCCGTGCTCGGCACGTGGGGGCCGCGGCAGAGGTCCTGGAAGGGGCCGTCGGTGTAGACGCTGATGACCTCGTCATCGCCGAGCTCGCTGATCCGTTCGAGCTTGAGCGGGTCGTCGGCAAAGCGCCTGTTGGCCTCGGCGCGGTCCACCACCTCGCGGACGAAGGGGAAGTCGCGCGCCGCCACCTCGCGCATCCTGGCCTCGATCTTCTCGAGATCCTCGGGGGTGAACGGCTTGTCGACGCCGAAGTCGTAATAGAAGCCGTCCTCGATCGGCGGGCCGAATCCGATCGCGGCGCTGGGAAAGAGCTCGCGCACGGCGGTGGCCAGGATGTGGGCCGCCGAGTGGCGCAGCATCTCGAGCGCGTCCTTGTCCTTGTCGGTGATGATCGACAGCGTCGCGTCGCCCGCCAGCGGACGGTCCAGGTCCCAGATCTTGCCGTCCACCCGCGCCGCCAGCGCCGCCTTGGCGAGCCCCGGCCCGATGGCCTTGGCCACGTCGAGGCTCGTCGACCCCGCCGGCATCTCCTTCACCGTGCCGTCAGGGAGCGTCACCTTGATCGTTCCGCTCACTGCCCGCCTCCCAGCCCCATTGCCGGCGCTGCGCCGTGATACATGAAAAAGAGGATGATGCCCAGCACGACGACGGCCACCGGCAGGAGCCAGCGGGCCAGGTCGAGAAAGGTGACGTGATTGCGCTCTTCCGGCATTGGATCGCCCTGATGTCTGGTGGATGTTAACTTAATCATCCATCACGACTTCCGACATTGAGGACAGGCAGTGGCCCACCGCAAACTCTCCCCCCCGCAGGTCATCGGCTGGACGGCGCTCGGCGCCGCGACCGGCCTCATCACCGGACTCCTCCTCGCCGAATGGGTGGGCGACCTCTCCCTCCCCCGGGCCAAACGCACGCTGGCCCGGGTCGCGGGGCCCGGGCGGGTGGAGTCGCTCGGCACGTCGGCCGCCGAGCGCGCGGCCGAACGGAGTCTCCGGGCGGTCATCGGCGTCGGCGCGCGCGGACTCACGGCGGTCGGTGTCCGCCGGGGCGTGGTGGAGCTGCACGGGTGGGTCAACGACCGGGCCGAGCGGCGGCGGGCGGTGGCGGCGGTGAGGGCGGTCGAGGGCATCGAGGCCGTGCGCGACCGGATCCTGGTCCGCGGCGAGGATGATGCGCCGGCGGCGGAGATGGTCGAGGAGCAGGTGTCGTGAGGGAGCTATCAGTTAGCAGCCATCAGCTATCAGCTGTCAGCTATCAGCTGTCAGCCTCAGGTATGTGGCGACTGGTGGCGCCGTGACCCACGACCCACGACCCTCGACCCGCGCTGCAATGACCAACGACCAACGACCAACGACCGGCGACGCACCTCTCGCCGCCCAGTACTCCCCCGAGGGCATCGAGTCCCGCCTCTACCGCGCGTGGGCCGAGGCCGGGGTGTTCGGGCCGCGCGCTCATCCGACGGACCCGCGACCCGCGACTCGCGACCCGTACGTCATCATGATGCCGCCGCCCAACGTGACCGCCCAGCTCCATATGGGCCACGGGCTCAACAACACGATCCAGGACGTGCTGGTGCGGGTGGCACGGATGCAGGGACGGGAGACCCTCTGGCTCCCCGGCACCGATCACGCGGGGATCGCCACGCAGAACGTCGTCGAGCGCATCCTGGCCAAGGAGGGGAAGACCCGGTTCGACGTGGGGCGCGAGGCGTTCGTGCGCCGTGTCTGGGAGTACGTGGACCAGACCGGAGCCACCATCCTCGACCAGCTCAAGGCCATCGGCTCGAGCTGCGACTGGGGCCGGACCTACTTCACGCTGGACGAGGGGCTCTCGCGCGCGGTGCGCGAGGTGTTCGTCCTGCTGTACGAAAAGGGGCTGGTCTACCGCGGGCACTACATCATCAACTGGTGCCCCCGCTGCCTCACCGCGCTCTCCAACGAAGAGGCCGAGAAGGACGAGGTCGACGGGAAGATCTGGCACCTGCGCTATCCGCTGAGCCCGAAGGCGGGAGGCCCGGGGGCGAGCCTCACCTCGACGCTCGCGATGCCTGCCGCACGGAAGGTCGGCGCGGGCGACCCCCACGCATCGCCGGAGTCGATCGTCGTTGCCACCACCCGCCCCGAGACGATGCTGGGCGACACGGCGGTGGCGGTCCACCCCGACGACGAGCGCTACCGGCACCTGGTGGGCCGGATGATCCGGCTCCCGCTCACCGACCGGGAGATCCCCATCATCGCCGATGCGGCAGTGGATCCGGCCTTCGGGAGCGGCGCCGTGAAGGTGACGCCCGCTCACGACCCCGCCGACTTCGAGATCGGCCGGCGGCACCACCTCCCGGTCATCGACGTGATGACCCCTGACGCCCGGATGGCCGACACGGTGCCCGAGCGCTTCCGCGGGCTCGACCGTTTCGACGCCCGGAAGCGGGTGGTGGCGGAGTTCGAACGACTGGG
>DATIEF010000251.1:0-2328 GCA_035455865.1 Gemmatimonadales bacterium
TACCTGGGCCACCGGATGACCGAGGCGCTGGTGGAGAAGGCCGGCCTGGCGCGCGCCATCCGGGCCAGCGCGGCGGAATTCCAGGTCGCCGACGAGGCCGCCGGCGGGGTGCGGTCGGCGTAGAACGGCAGTACGACCACCCTTCGCTGCGCTCAGGGCAGGCGCTTCGCGCGGGGAGATCCGATCGGTCAGGGAACCCTTCCCGAGCGCAGCGAGGGACCTGTCCTGCTGGTCCCGGGACGTTGCGGGTCCCGATGATCTGCGGGTCAGGTCCTTCGCTTCGCTCAGGAGGGGTTTCGGGGGCAGGATCGAGTCCCCGTCTTGCGAGACCACACTAATTGCAGTTCTCCGTGTGTCTCCGTGCCCTCCGTGGTCCCACAATTCCCTCCGGCCCGCTATTTTCCCCGCATGTCCGACACCACCGTCACCTGGAAGCCCGCCGGCCCCTACGTCATCGAGGGCCCGGTCCGGGTCTTCAACAACGCCGGCGACGAGCTCGTCCCGCCCCCCACCAAGGTCCCCGGCCAGGTCAAGCTCTGCGGCTGCGGCCAGTCCCTCAACAAGCCCTTCTGCGACGGCAGCCACAAGCGATGATCCAGGATCCCCTCTCCTTCGCCCTGCTCCTCGGCGGGGCGGCCGTCGTCGCCGTGCTCGCGTCGTGGCTCACCGCCCGCCTCACCGTCCGCCTGGCGGCCCGGCAGTTCCAGTCCGAGCGCTGGTGGGAGCGGAAGGCCGATGCCTATTCCGCCGTGGTGCACGCGCTCCACAACATGCGGGGCTACGTCGAGACCCTGCGTGACGTCCACGCCGGCGACGCCGCCGCCTTCCCCGAGGACCAGCTCCGCATCCAGTGGCGCCACGGCCGGGAGGAGCTGGTGCGCGTGGCCTCGCAGCACGCCTTCGTGATCGCCGACGACGCCGCCGAGGAGCTCACCCGGCTCCACGGCGAGCTCCGCTACGGCACCAACGGCCGGCCCCACGCCGAGGCGCTCGCGGGCGATGCCGACGCCATCGGCCGCGCCCTCACCCGCGTGCGCTCCATCGCGGCGATGGACCTGCGCTGACGCCGTGAGCCCCGCCGTCGCCTTCCTCCTCGCCGTCAATGCGGTGGTCTTCCTGGCCCAGCGGATGGTGCCCGGACTCACCGACCAGCTGGTGCTCGTCCCCGCGGCCATCGGCCAGGCGCCGTGGACCTTCGTCACCAGCATGTTCGCCCACGCCAACTTCGGGCACATCTTCTTCAACATGTTCGCGCTGTGGATCTTCGGGCCGCGGGTCGAATCGCGGTTCGGCGCCAAGCGCTTCCTCGGGCTCTACTTCGCGAGCGGCATCATCGGCAACCTGGGCGCCTTCCTGATGCCCGACGTGGCCTATCTCGGCGCCTCGGGCGCGGTCTTCGGCATCTCGCTCGCCTACGCCCGCTACTGGCCCCGCGACAAGTTCTTCATCTACGGCATCATCCCGATGACCGCGCGGACGATGGTGTTCGCGTACGCCGCGCTCGAGCTCTTCTTCGCCACCACGGGCCTGGAGCAGGGCGTCGCCCACTTCATCCACCTGGGCGGCTTCCTGGGCGGCTGGCTCTACTGCCTCTGGCTCGACCACGGCACCGGTGCTGCCGCCTTCCGCCGCCGCGCCTTCAGCGACCCCACCCGCCCCCCCGCCCCCAGCACCGCCGCCATCCAGGCCGCGATCCACGACCGCCTGGCCCGCTGGAACGCCATCCAGGCCGACCAGCTCCACCCGGTCAACCGCGAAGAGCTCGAGCGCATCCGCGCCAAGCTCACCGCCCAGGGACTCGGCGCTTTGACGCCCGGGGACCTTGAGTTCCTGGAGCGGTTCTCGGGCCGGTGAGGGGTGACCGGTAAGGGGTAAGAGGTAGGACGGAACGGGATCGCGGGCCGAGATCTCGAATGACGTCCCGCTCACCGTTCACCGTTCACCGCTTACCGCTTACCGCCCGGAGGGCCCATGCCGCCCAAGCCGATCTCCCTCGCCGAGAAGCTCTCCCGCGTCACCGAGTACTTCCAGCCGAAGATCGTCGCCGAGCTCAACGGACAGCACGTGAAGGTGGTCAAGACGAAGGGCGAGTTCGTCTGGCACCATCACGACCACGAGGACGAGATGTTCCTGGTCGTGCACGGACGGCTGCGGATCGAGTTCCGGGACGGGAAGGTGGAGCTGGAGCCGGGCGAATGCATCGTGGTGCCGCGCGGGGTGGAGCACCGGCCGGTGGCGGAGGAGGAGGTGCACTTGGTGCTCTTCGAGCCCGCCGGCACCCTCAACACCGGCAACACCCGGGGGGAGAAGACCGTCGAGAAGCCGGAG
>DATIEF010000252.1:0-2030 GCA_035455865.1 Gemmatimonadales bacterium
GGGTTCAGCCAGCTCGTGACCGTCAAGCAGATGGCGAAGGAGCGCGGCATCGAGGTCGACCAGATCGCGTTCCGCGCCCGGCAGGAGGTCTAAGTGGGTCGCAATCCCGTCGTGGGCCGTCAGGGCCCCGCGTATCACGAGGCCAAGCTCCCGGCCAAGCCGGCCAAGGGCGGCCTCACCGTCAAGCAGATCCGCTCGTCGATCGGGCACGCCGAGACGTACCGGCTCACCCTGAAGTCGCTGGGGCTCCGGCACTACCAGCACCAGATCGTCGTGCAGGACACCCCGACCACTCGGGGCATGCTGTTCAAGGTGCGTCACCTGGTGCAGGTGACCCCGGTCAAGGAGGGGTGATGGCCCGCAAGAAGGAAGCTGCGGTCGAGAAGGTGACCCTCTCGACGCTCAAGCCGGCCGCCGGCGCGACCCACTACCGCAAGCGCGTCGGCCGCGGCCCGGGCTCCGGGCTCGGCAAGACCTCCGGCAAGGGACACAAGGGCCAGAAGGCCCGCACCGGCAAGACGGTGAACCCCGGCTTCGAAGGCGGGCAGATGCCGATGTTCCGGCGGATGCCGAAGCGCGGCTTCACCAACCCCTTCAAGGTCACGGCCCAGCCCGTGAACCTGAAGGACCTGGTCAAGGTCACGGCCCCCGAGGTGAACCCGGAGACGCTGCACACCGCCGGGCTCATCAGCAAGGCGGGGCAGCCGGCCAAGATCCTCGGCACCGGCGAGGTCTCCCGGGCCTATGTCCTGCGCGGCGTCGCCGTTTCGGCGAGCGCCCGCGCCAAGATCGAGCAGGCCGGCGGACGCATCGAGGAGTGAGCGCGTGACCGCGCCCAACATGTCGCTCGGGATCGACGGTGAACTGCGGCGCAAGCTGCTGTTCACCGGCCTGGCGCTGCTGATCTACCGCATCGGCGCCCACATCGCCGCGCCTGGTGTCAACGTCCAGGCCCTCTCCGACTTCATCGCCAACAGCGCCGCCAAGGGCTTCTTCCAGCTCTACGACACGCTGGGCGGCGGGCTGTCGCGCTCCACGATCTTCGCCCTCGGCATCATGCCGTACATCTCGGCGTCGATCATCTTCCAGCTGATGGGCGGCATGGTCGGCACCGTGGCCAAGCTCCAGCGGGAGGAGGACGGGCGGAAGAAGCTCACCCAGTGGACCCGGTACATGACCATCGGGATCGCGCTGGCGCAGTCGTACACCTTCGCGCTCTTCGTCGAGCAGCAGATCCCGAACGCCGTGGCCAACCCCGGCCCCGGCTTCCTCGCGACGACCGTGCTGGTGCTCACCACCGGCGCCGTCTTCGTCATGTGGCTCGGCGAGCAGATCACCGAGCGCGGCATCGGGAACGGGATGAGCCTCCTCATCACCTTCTCGATCCTCGAGCGGTTCTGGCCCGGGCTCATCGACCTGGCCGGCTACTTCAAGTCGGGCACGGTGAGCGCCCTCGGCGCGGTGTTCTACGGCGCCATCATCGTCGGCGTGATCGCGGCGACGGTCGCCATGACCATGGCCGCCCGCAAGGTGCCGATCCAGGTGCCGCGCAAGGTGATGGGGCGGGGACGGATCCAGGAGGGGAAGAAGACCTTCATCCCCATCCGGCTCCTCACCGCGAGCGTGATGCCGATCATCTTCGCCCAGACGATCATCATCGTCCCCGGCACCCTCGCGACCTTCTTCCCGGACATCGCCTTCCTCCGGGAGGTGTCGAGCTTCTTCACCCCGGGCGAGTGGCCGTACATGGTCACCTTCACGGTGCTCACGGTCCTCTTCAGCTACTTCTACATCTCGATCACGTTCCAGACGGTCGACATCGCGGAGAACCTGAAGAAGCAGGGCGCCTTCGTCCCCGGCGTGAAGCCGGGCGCGGCCACCGCCGACTACATCGACGGGATCCTCGGGCGGGTGACCCTGCCGGGCGCGCTCTTCCTGGCGATCGTCGCCCTCATCCCGTTCCTCATCTCGAGCCGGGTGGGCATCCAGTCGCGCTTCGGCGGCACCTCGGTGCTCATCGTCGTCGGCGT
>DATIEF010000253.1:0-4854 GCA_035455865.1 Gemmatimonadales bacterium
ACGATGTCCGACTCCGCGCGCCCGAGCTCGGGGACGAGTTCCGACCACTCGACGGGGTACTCCATCTTCGGCCGGGGCCGGTCGGCCACGGGCGAGGGCATCAGCTCCCCGTGGCGGCCGGGCTCGACCCGGACCAGGACGACCGTGGCCCCGCGCTCCCGGAAGCGCCGGGCCAGCGCCGCCGCGCGGGCGATGACGTCCGCGGCCGAGTGCGGGGCGGTCGCAATGGCGGTGATCCCTTTCTGCAGGTCGATCAGCACCAGGGCCGTGGTCGTCGGGTCGAGGGTCAGGGTCGGCATCGGGATCCTCTCAGGCGGAGCGTGGGACCACGCTCTTCCGTGTTCTCCGTGGCCCCAGTCAGGTCAGTCACCTGTTCCCGTCCACGCTCCACGGGCCGGCGCCGCGGGCGGAGATGTAGAGGAACACGAAGCAGAACGCGACCACGATCTCGCCGTGGTTCAGGATGGGCCAGAGACCCATGTGGATGTGGACGATGAAATAGGCGCAGGCCATCTCGCCGGCGGCGATGAACGCGGCCCACGACGTGAGGAAACCGATGAGGATGGCGGTGCCGCAGGTGATCTCGATGACGCCGGCGAGCTGGAAGAGCCAGGGGCCGCCCCGCGCCATCGGGCCGCCGAAGACCGGGAGGTGCTTCTGGAGTCCGTGGCACAGGAAGAGGAAGGCGACGACGATGCGCATCACGGCGTACAGCTTGTCCGCGTGCGCGCCGTACCATGTCCTGGGAGAGGTCATCGGAGAGGGAGGGGGTGGCGGGTGGTGGGTGGCGCGCGATCGCCGAAGAGTAAGGCGTTGCCGGTCAAACGGGAGGCGGCGGACCGCGGCGGGATCAGCGGGCGCGCAGCACGAGCACCGCCGCCGCGAGCAGGATGGCGAATGCGAACGCGAAGAACAGCTGGCGGCGGCGGTCGGACCGGTCGCCGTCGTCATGCGGCGCGGTCGTCGGGGCACCTGGCGTGATCGACGACCCGGGCGCGGTCCCCCTGCCGCTGAGCACCCGGTCGTAGGCCGCGCGCACCGCGGGGGGCATCTGGTCGACATCGTCATACTCCTTCCCGCCGACCTTGAACCGGGTGTGGACGTTGACCCTGAGCTTGAGCGAGGAGCTCCCCGCCTCCCGCTCCTGGAGCCGGGCCCGGTCCTCGGGGCTCAGGAGCCCCAGCACCTTCTCGTACTCCTGCCGGATCTCCGCCGGCATGGCGTCGACCCCGTCGTAGTCCACGCCGTTGAAGCTGACCTTGCCGGGCATGGTGGCCCTCCTGCGGGGTGGCGGGTGGTCGGGGGGGGGGCCGGCCGGGCGGAAGGGCCGCCATTCCGGCCTCGCGCGGCGATATGGCCTCCCGGAAATTGGGGTCCGGACGGGGGCCCGGCAAGCGTCCTGGAGGGGGCCTTGCAGCGCCGAAGGCCGGACCAGCCTATATTACAGGCGTTGCGTCCGGCAGGACGGCGGTCCACGCCGCCCCGGGAGCAGCGCCCCTCGTGAGGCTCGTTCACGAACAACCATTGTAGTCGGGTGAGACGGCGCGTCCGGACTCCGATTACGAACAACAAGGAGTACGGAATGCGCGTCAAGGGCACCGTGAAGTGGTTCAACGATGCGAAGGGCTTCGGGTTCATCACCCCCGAAGACGGCTCGAAGGACTGCTTCGTCCATCACTCGGCCATCCAGGCGCAGGGCTTCAAGTCCCTCGCCGAGGGTGAGAAGGTCGAATTCGACATCGTGCAGGGCCAGAAGGGCCCCGCTGCCGAGAACGTCGTCAAGCTCTAAGCGCCTGACGGCTGGAACGACGAAGGCCGGCCCGTCTCACGACGGACCGGCCTTTGTCGTTCCATCGGGGTCTACTGGTGGGTGGACTGGATGAACGCGGCCACGTTGGCCTTGAGCTTGGTCAGCGCCGGCTCGTAGACGTACATCATGTGCCCGGCGTCGTAGTACTTGAGCTCGATCCGGCTGCGGGCCGCGGGTTGCATCGGCAGGTGGTCCATCGTGTACTCGGTGGCCATGAACGGCGTCGCAAGGTCGTAGTAGCCGTTCTCCACCTGCACCTTGAGGTTCGGGTTGGAGACCAGCGCCCGCGCGAGGTCGCCGCCGACGTAGGTCGCGGAGGTCCAGCCGCCGCGGCCTCGGTTCCAGTTCCAGCCGCGGACGTTCCCCATCGTGGCGTAGGTCTTGTCCTTCCCGTACTTGAGCTCATCCCGCACGTAGCTGTTCCACACCGCCGTGTACGCGCCCGTGATGGCGTTCGACTGCGGATCGTACTCGGCCTCCTCGCTCAGCAGGTCGAACGTCGGCCCGGTGAACCGGGAGTCGAGGCGGCCCACGATGACGCCCTTCGACCGCTGCAGCTCCTCCATGAACTGGCCCAGGGACACGCGGAGGTTGGCCTTCATCAGGTAGTCCTCCGAGAGCCCGGTGTAGGCCGAGAGCTGCTTGGCCACCGCGGCCTTCTCGGCGTCGCTGATGGACAGTCCCTGGTCGAGCGCGTCGGCGTACGGCCCCTCGGCGTACGCCCGCACCTGCTGGAGGAAGGCCGGCAGGTCGGCGGGCGCGGGGATGACCTTGTGGTACACCGCGGTCGCCGCGTAGCTCGGGAGGTAGAGCTCGTAGGAGATGTCGTGCCCGGTGGCGAAGTTGAGGGTCTCGAAGTCGAGCACGGAGGAGATCAGGACCACGCCGTTGAAGTCCATCCCGTCGCGCTCCTGCAGCCGGTTGACGAGCACCGCCGAGCGGGTCGTGCCGTAGCTCTCGCCGAGCAGGTACTTGGGCGAGTTCCAGCGGCCGTAGCGGGAGACGTAATTGCTGATGAATTGCTCGATCGAGGCGGCGTCCTCGTCCACGCCCCAGAAGTCCTTCCCCGTCCCCTTGCCGACGAGCTTGCTGAAGCCGGTGCCGATCGGATCGATGAACACGAGGTCCGACACGTCGAGGAGCGAGTTGGCATTGTCCACCAGCGTGTACGGGGCCGGCGGAGTGGGCGAGGCGTCGGAGGTGACCACCTTCCGCGGGCCGAACGCGCCCATCTGGAGCCAGATGGTCGAGGAGCCGGGGCCGCCGTTGTAGATGAACGTGACCGGCCGGTGGCTCAGGTCCCGGGTGTCGGTGCGGGTGTAGGCGGTGAAGTACATCGAACCGATGGCCTGGCCCGAGTCGTTCTTGAGGAGCATCGTGGCCGCGAGGGCGCGGTAGGGCACCGGCTTCCCGCCGATGGTGATGCTGTGCTCCGTGGCCGACGAATCTTCCTGCGGCGTCGTGGAGTTGGCGGGCTTGCTCGTGTCGGCGGCGGCGGCCCCGGGCCGGGCCCCGCGTTCGGGGCGCTGGGCCACGGCGGGTGCGGCGATGAGGGCGGCCGCGAGGAGCGCGGACAACGTACGGACAGGACGCATCAGTCCTCCAGAAGGTGTTGGGGATGGGCGCACGGCGCCCAGCCGGAGTGTCGGAGCAGCGGTGGTGATGGGGTGGAAGGTACCCCCAACGTACGCTCCAGGCGGCCATTTGGTTGCATCGGATGGCCCCGGCGGGTCAGGCCGGCGCGACCCGGGGTGTCACCAGCGCGCCGAGTCGGCCGGTGAGGCCGAGGGCCAGCAGCACCAGCGCGCCCGAGATCCAGAATGGCGTTCCCGTCCCCCATCGGTCGATGAGCAGCCCGGCGCCGACGGGGAACGCCACCCGGGAAACGCCGCCGAACGTCTGTTGCACGCCGAGGTAGAGTCCGCGTTCGTGGCTCGCCACCACCCGGGAGAGGAGTCCGGTGATGCAGGGGAAGAGGAACGCGGTGCCGAGGGGCATCAGCGTCATCGAGAGAAAGAGCACCGGATAGCTGCGGGCCGCCGCCGCGGTCATCAGGCCGGCGCCGAGGAGCACGAGGCCGAATTGTGAGAGGCGGGCCTCGCGGAACCGGTCGACCATCCACCCGAGGATCCCGGCCCGGGCCACGACGCCGATGCCGCCCAGGTACATCACGAAATACCCGATGTTGCGCTCGGTCACGTGGAAGCGGGCCGCCATCAGGAGCGGGATGATCTGCACCGTGCCGTAGAACGCGCCGATCGCGATGGTGTAGAGCCAGATCAGTCGGCTGGTGGCGTCGTCGTGGCGGAGGACGCCGAGGAGCGCCGCGCGGCTGCTCCGCGGGATGGCGGGCTGGAGGCCAGTGCGGCGTTCGTGGGACGGTTCCTCGAGGTATCCGCGGGCGAAGAGTGCCACGAGGGCACAGAGGCCGGCCGAGACGAAGCCGGGGGCGTGGCGGCCCCAGAGGTCAGAGAGGACCGAGCCGAGCGCCGGTCCGACCACCGCGCCAAGGCTGGTGACGGCCGAGAGCCAGCCGAGCGCCTTGGCGCGGTCCTCCGGCCTGCTGGCGTCGGCCACGTAGGCCTGGACCACGCCGATCGTGCCGCCGCCGGTGCCCTGGATGAGGCGGGAGAGGAGCAGCATCACGATCGAGCCGGCGAGCCCGAAGATGACGTACGCGCCGGACGAGACGAGGAGCCCGGTGATGATCGCCGGGCGCCGGCCGCGGGTGTCGCTCAGCCGGCCCCAGAGCGGCGCGGAGACCAGCTGCGCCACCGAGAACGCCGAGATGAGGATCCCCACCATCGTGGCGTTGGCGCCGAAGTCGGTGGCGTAGAAGGGGAGGAGGGGGACGATCATCACCAGCCCCACCATGTCTACGAACGCCACCGTCATCAGGACGGCGAGCTTGCGGGTGTCGGATGGGTGGGGTGAGGGCATTTGTGTAAGCTATCCGCTATCCGCTATCCGCTTCGCGAAGGTTGCGAGAGAGATCGTGTAGTCAAGGCCGACCCGTTCGGAACTCCGATACTTCCTCTGATAGC
>DATIEF010000254.1:0-3966 GCA_035455865.1 Gemmatimonadales bacterium
GGCGCCCGCTGCTACTTATGGCGGTAGATGACCCGGCCCCGGGTCAGGTCGTACGGGGAGAGCACCACGCTCACCCGGTCGCCCTCGAGCACCCGGATCTTGAACTTGCTCATCTTCCCGGCCGCATAGGCCAGCACGGAGTGGCCGTTCTCGAGGAGCACCCGGTAGTTCCGGTCGGGCAGCACCTCGGTCACGACGCCTTCCATTTCGATGCCTTCTTCTTTGGCCATCCACTCCACTCCCCAAGGGTAAGCGGGAAACATCGCCTCCCCGGCCCCGGGAATCAACGGCCGGGCTCCCCCTCGTCGAGACGGCCCAGTTCCTCCTCCACCGCCGCCACCAGCTCGGCCATCCCGGTCGCGTCGAACACGAGCCGGGCGCCGGCGGCCCGGTAGAGCTCGGGCAGGGACCGGGTGCCGCCGAGCGCGAGCGCCCGGCGGTACGCCGCGAGCGCCCCCGGGTGGTCGACCAGGCTGTTCCGCCACAGCTGCAACGCCCCGAGCCCGGCCAGCCCGTACTCGATGTAGTAGAACGGATAGAGGAAGATGTGCAGCTGGCGGTACCAGCGGGCCACCCGCTCCGCGTCGAGCCCCGACCAGTCGATGCCCCGCTCGAACCGCCCGCGGATCCGGAGCCAGGCCTCGTCCCGCGCAGCGGCGTCGCCGCCGGCACCGCTGGTGTAGATCCACGACTGGAAGGCGTCCACCGACGCGACGTGTGCCAGCGTGAGGAGCGCGTCCTCCAGGTGTTCCCGCTTGGCGCGGCGGTGTTCGGCATCGGAAAAGAAGCCGCCATCGGATCTCCGGAGCGCGGAGAACGCCAGCAGCTCCATCGACATCGACGCCAGCTCGGCCATCTCCATCGTCGGGTGCCGCTGCCAGAGGTAGGGGAGCGGATGGGACGCGAAGGCGTGGAATGCGTGCCCCGACTCGTGGAGGAGCGTCATCACGTCCTCGACCGTCCCGGCGGCGTTCATGAAGATGAAGGGCCGGCCGCTGGCGCTCAGCGTCTCGCAGTAGCCGCCCGGCGCCTTGCCGGTGCGGCTGGTCAGGTCGAGGAGGCGCTCCCGCCGCATCGTGGCGAACTCCCGGCCCAGCTCCGGGTCGACCCGCTCGAACACCCGCTCGGCGGTCGCGACGAACTCACCCTCGGTGGAGAATGGCCGGATGGCCGGTCGCCCCCAGGGGTCCACGTTCGTATCCCACGGACGAAGGGCCGCCAGCTTGAGCCGGGCGCGGCGGCGGGCGTGGATCCGCTCGACCGCCGGCATGACGGCCTGCTCGACCGAATCGTGGAACCGGCGGCAGTCATCCGGGGTGTAGTCGAACCGGCACTTCGCTGCGAAGCTGTAGGCCTGGAAGTCGGCGAACCCCGCATTCCGGGCGACCTCCTGGCGAGCGACGTACATCCGGTCGAACAGTGCGGCGAATTCCTCCCGCCGCCCGACGTACGGCGCGGCCCACGCCCGGAAGGCGCGCTCGCGCTCGGCGCGATCGGTGCTCTTGAGGAAGGGCGCAAGTCGGGGCAACGGGATCGTCTCGTCACCCCAGGTCGCGGTGAGTCCTCCGGTGACCTGCTGGTACTCCGACCCGAGTCGCTCGGTCTCGGTGAACAGCGGGACGTTGGCCTCGCGGAAGACCTCGATGGCGCGGCGGAAGCGGGCCACCGGCTGCTCGAGCCCCGGCGGCACCACGCCGACCTCGACGAACCGCCGCGCCAGCCGGACGCTCAGTTCCTCGGCCTTGGGAAGGATGTCGCTGGAAAAGCGGAGATGGGTCTCGAGTTTCTGCGCATTCTCGGTATCGCAGGTGTACGCGATCATCGCGAGCGCCGCCGCCTCGCCCAGCGCCGACTCGAGACGGGACCAGTCCGCCAGCCAGGCATCGAGCGACCCGGGGCCGAGCGGGCGTGCCTGGAGCTCCTCGTACCACGGGCGGACGCCGTCCCACCCCCCCTGGGCGAATGTGTCCGGAGTGACGGTCGATGGCTTCACGACGTGGGCCAGGCTCCTCGATCAGCGGGACGAGACGACACGATCCGGGCGGGACCGCCAATATTGCCGGGCGGGATCAAGCGACCGTCAATCCGCCGCCCGGGCGCGCCGATGATAAAGATAGGCGGCCCCGAGCGAGCCGAGCCCCAGCAGCAGGACCGAGCCGATCCGGTAGAGCGCGTCGAGCGCGCCCAGGTCCACCAGCAGCACCTTCCCGACCGCCAGCCCCGAGACCCAGAGTCCGGCGACGCGCACCGACTTGAGCGACCGGCGGAATCCGAGCACGATGAGCCCCGCCGCGAACAGGATCCACCAGGTGCTCACCGCCAGCCCTCCGGCGAGCGCCCGGGTATCAGGGGAAAGGTCCGCGAGCGCAAAGTACCGCTGCAGTTCCCCGGTGACACCGAAGAAGAGCATCGTTCCCCCGAGCGGCCAGCCGGCGCGACGCATCCGGCGCAGCCATGGATCGTCGGTCGGCCCGCCCACCAGGCCCGCGGCCCAGGCCATGGCCAGCACGGTCAGGACCCAGAGCGTGAGCGCCCAGCCGTCCACGAAGGCCGGCGCGCGGGACGCCCGCTCGTCGCGTGCCATGAATGCCAGTTGGGTGACGGCCGCGAGCAGGGTCACGGCACCGTAGTGCTCCCAGTCCCGCCTCCGGACCCTGCGCCCCACGAGTCCCCAGAGGAGCGCCAACGCGCCCAGGGCCCCGGCCGCGTGGAGCCCGCCCCACTCGTACAGCGCGCCGACTCCGGCGGCGCCCGCCGCCACCAGCGCGAACGGCTCTCCCGCCGCGCCGAACGCGGCCGTGAGGTACGCCACCGCGACGCACGCGGCCGCGAGACCGCGATGGGACGCGAATGCCGTGATGCCGATCCGGTCGACGGCCCACCCGAGGAGCCAGGGCGTGGCGTAGAAGTAGAATGATTCACGCCACGACGGGGCCGCGCCGTCCCGCCCGGTGAAGGGCACCACCGGATGGGTCCGGCCGTGGCGCCACACCGGAAAGGAGAGCGCCGCGCCGCCGGCCAGCAGCAGCCCGTCCGGCCCCAGGCCCGGTGCCGCGGCGGCCAGGCAGCTCCAGCCGCCGCCGAACGCGACCAGGCGGGTCTCCCACCATCGCTCGCGCAATCCGAGCCCGATCCCGCCCGCGCCACCGACGACCGCAAAGACCAGCGCCAGCCACGGGTAGGCCTCATGCGCCGCCCAGCTTCCGAGCCCGAAGTACGCCAGCAGGACGAGGATCGCGGCGACGCGCCACCGCTTGAGCGCGGCGACGGCCCCGATGGCCGCGCCCATCGCGCCGAGATAGACCAGGAGGAGGTTGGGATCGCTCGAACTTGGGCCGATCGCGACCGGCGCCAGGAAGGCGCCCACGGCAGCCGTGCCGCCGAGCGCCTCGACGTCGATGGCATAGGCCAGGAGGGCCAACCCGACGGGGACTAGCGCAAGCGCCGCGATGGCGCTCGGTGGCGGCAGGAATCCGTACAGCCGTCCCGCCGCCCACACGGCGAGGTAGATCATCCCCGCCCCTGCCCCGATCAGGGCTGCGCCGTAGGATCGGAGCCCCTTCCGCTCAAGGCGCCAGCCGAGCCCGCCGACGAGGATGCCGACGAACGCACCGCCGGAGCAGCGGACCGCTGGGGATACCCAGCCGCGATCGAAGGAAAGCTTGAGGAGATAGGCGAGTGCCAGCACCAGCGCGGTGACGCCGACCGCGAGCAACCCGCGCTGGCCGACCCACTGCTCGCCATCCAGGCCGGCGGGAGGACGCCACCGCGGCCGACGGGGGGGGCGTACGGTGATCGGCGGCGCCGACGGGGCCGGCGGCGACTCCGGCGCGCGCGGCGTGGCCGCCGGGCCTGCGCCCGGCGGTCCGCGCTCGGCCAGCAGTTGCCGGACGAGCCGTTCGAGCGTCTCCACCCGGGCCTCGAGCCGGCCCAGGTGATCGCCATCGGTCACTGTCGCTCCAGGGG
>DATIEF010000255.1:0-5874 GCA_035455865.1 Gemmatimonadales bacterium
GCCAGGATGGGAAGGGAGAGATCGCGGAGGCGTTCGACCACGGCGGCGATGGCTCCGCGCGGGGGGCCCGATGCGCCGGTGCCGAGGAGGGCGTCGACCAGGAGCGCCACGGACGGCCAGGGACCGTCCGCCGCGACGGACCGGACGCCGTCGGCGCGGGCGAGTGCCGCGGCGGCATCGTGGAGCGGCGCCCCCTTCCCCTCGACCGGCGCCACCCAGACCGGGACGCCGAGCCGATGCAGCGTGCGGGCGAGCACCCACCCGTCACCGCCGTTGTTGCCGGGGCCCGCCGCCACCAGCACGCCCTGCCGTGCCGCGTGGGGAAAGCGGTCCAGCAGCACCGCCGCCGCGGCGCGACCGGCGGATTCCACCAGCGAGGCAAGCGGGATCCCGAGCGCTTCCGCGCGTGCGTCCCAGGCGGCCGACTCGGCCGGCGAGACGATGGGGATCGGGACGGCGGGCATGGCGGAAAGGTAAGCGGAGGGCGGGAGGGAGAAGGAGAAGGAGGAGGAGAAGGAGAAGGAGGAGGAGAAGGAGGAGAGGAGAAGGAGAAGGAGAAGGAGGAGGAGAAGGATAAAGGAGAAGGATGAAGGGACCGGCCCGCTCCACTTTTCACCCCGCCCCCCGGGCTCTGCCTCCTTGCTTCTCCTTCTTACTTCTCCTTCTTACTTCTCACTCGTCTTCACCACTTTCCCGAACGCCACTTCCCCGTTGTCGATCCGAAGCAGGAAGGCGCATTCAGGATTGGTGCACACCCACGCCTTGTAAGTGATCGGCGCGCCGTCCCGGCCGTAGTCCGAGAGCGGGATCAGGACGCCCTTGTCGCATTTCTGGCACTCCGGCCAGTCGAGCCCTTCCGCCATCGTCCGCTCCTCCCGCCCCGTGGGCGTGTTCGCTGGTGGTAGTGGGAATTGATCTGGTCGCGAGTCGCGAGTCGCGGGTCGCGAGTCGCGAGTCGCGAGTCGCAGGTCACGAGTCGCGGGTCGAACCGCTTCTCCCTTCTCGCGTCTCACCTCTCACCTCTCACCTCTTACCTCTTACCTCTTACCCCTTACCTCTCACCTCTCACGACACCCGCACGCTCACCCCGGCCCAGACCTGGGCGGGGCTGAACGCGTCGGCAAAGTCGTACACGGCGTCGAAGTCCTCCAGGCGGTCGGTCGGCTGCGCGCTCAGGAGCTTGACGTCGATGAGCGTGAAGACGATCCGGCCGAAGTCCCGGGTGGTCACGACGCCCCAGTGGGCCAGCACCGCCGGCGCCAGGAGCCCGTACTGCTGGAGCGCCAGGTCGCGGCAGGCGCCGGCGAGTTCCGCGCCCGAGACGTGCCGGCGCGCCGGGAGCCGCGCCTGCAGGAATTCGATGGCCGCGAGCACGAAGAGGTACGCGCGCTCGTGGTACCGCGCCTCCCGCGCCTGGATGCGGGCCAGGACATCCTCGGCGAACTGGACCTCGGTCACGCGTGGCGCGCCGGATAGAGCGGGAAGCCGCCCGTGAGCGCCTTGACCTCGCCCTTGACCCGCGCCACCGTGGCGTCGTCCTGCTGGATCAGCACCTGGTCGATGAGCGCCGCGATGCGCCGCATCTCGGCCTTCCCCATCCCGCGGGTCGTGAGGGCCGGCGTGCCGAGCCGGATGCCGCTGGTCACGAAGGGGGACTGGGGGTCGTCGGGGATCGTGTTCTTGTTGACCGTGATGCCGGCGCGGTCGAGGAGCTGCTCGGCCACCTTGCCGGTGAGGCCCTTGGGCCGGAGGTCCACCAGCATCAGGTGGGTGTCGGTGCCGCCGGACACGATGGCGAACCCCCGCTCGATGAGCGCCTCGGCGAGCACCCGCGCGTTCTCGACCACCCGCGCGGCGTAGCGGCGGAAGTCGTCGGTCAGGGCCTCGCCGAAGGCCACCGCCTTGGCGGCGATCACGTGCTCGAGAGGCCCGCCCTGCGTGCCCGGGAAGACCGACTTGTCGACCGCCTTGGCCAGCTCGGCCCCGGAGAGGATGAGGCCGCCGCGCGGGCCGCGGAGCGTCTTGTGGGTGGTGGAGGTCACGATGTGCGCGTGCGGCACCGGCGACGGATGCACCCCGCCCGCCACGAGGCCGGCGAAGTGCGCCATGTCCACCAGCAGCGTGGCCCCCACCTCGTCGGCGATCGAGCGGAAGAGCGCGAAGTCGATGATCCGGGCGTAGGCGCTGCCGCCGGCCACGATCATCTTCGGGCGCTCGCGCCGGGCGATGTCCCGGACCTGGTCGTAATCGATGCGGCCGGTGGCCGGGTCGACGCCGTACTGCGCCGCCTGCCAGATGACGCCGCTGTGGTTGACCGCCGCGCCATGGGAGAGGTGGCCCCCGTGCGGCAGCGACATCCCGAGGAGCTTTTCCCCGGGCTTCAGCAGCACCATGAACGCGGCGAAGTTGGCCTGCGCGCCGGCGTGGGGCTGGACGTTGGCGTGCGCCGCGTGGAAGAGCTCCTTGGCGCGGTCGATGGCCAGCTGCTCGACCTTGTCCACCACCTCGCACCCGCCGTAGTACCGCCGCCCCGGATACCCCTCGGCGTACTTGTTGGTGAGCGGCGTGCCCATCGCGTCGATCACCGCGCGGCTCGCGAAATTCTCGCTCGCGATGAGCTCGAGGCCGTGGCGCTGGCGGTCCAGCTCCTGGTCCACCAGGCCGGCGATGGTCGGGTCGGCCTGGCGGAGCCCGGCGCGGTGGTCGAGGGACATCAGCTCTCCGTTTCGATCTTCTGGACGCGCCGCTCGTGCCGCCCACCCTCGAACGGGGTGTCGAGCCACGCCTTGAGGATGTCGAGGCCTTCGCGCTCCGAGACGTACCGCGCCGGGAGCACCAGCACGTTGGCGTCGTTGTGCGCGCGGGACAGCCGGGCCACCTCCGGGCTCCACGCCACCGCCGCGCGGACGCCGTGGTGGCGGTTGGCGGCGTAGCTCATGCCGAGCCCGGTGCCGCAGAGGAGGACCCCGCGCTTCGCCTCGCCCGCCTCCACCTCGTGCGCCACCGGGTGGGCGTAGTCGGGGTAGTCGGTGGACTCGGACGAATGGGTGCCCACGTCCACCGGCTCGTACCCCAGCGCCTTGAGCTCGGCGACCAGGCGCTCCTTCAGCGCAAAGCCCGCGTGATCGGACCCGATGGGGATGCGTTCAGGCATGGAGATAATGTAGCGGGACGGTGGCTCAGTGGGTCAGTGCCACCGTGGGTCCGTGGGTCGGTGGGTCAGCGCGCGGTGGACTCGTGGGCCGCGACGATCCGCCACCCGTCGGGCCGCAGCTGCCACACCAGGAGCACCACGAACGCCGCCATCTTCACCTCGCCCGAGGGGAGCGTGCGGCGCGCCGCCAGGCGGTCGACCGCGAAGGCCGACCCCGGGCCGAGGAGGGTGACCTCGGGCGGCGCGGTCCGGACGTACTCCACACCCGGGGCCGGGCTGGCCCACCACCGCCGCTGCTGCGCCAGGAGCGAGTCATACCCGGAGATGACCGTGCCGTTGAACACGAACACCAGCGTCGAGTCGTGCGCGAACGCCGCCAGGAACCGCTCGGCATCGTGCGCATTGCCCGCGACGAGCTGGTCGGCCATCAGGGAGTCGATGGCCGCCACCGCAGGCGACTGGGCCGCGAGCGGCGCCCCGACGGCCACCGCCGCCAGGAGCACCGCCACGGACCGCCCGCCCGACCGGCGCATCCTCACGCCATCCACAGCTTGCGCAGCGGCGCGATCGACGCGATCCGCTCCTCCGCCAGACGGTCGGCGGCGCGGAAGCTCGGGATCTTGTCGCGACTGGCGATCGCGAAGACGCGGAGCGTCGTGTCGTAGATGTCCCCCGCCTTCCGGCGGGCGCGGTCCGCGGCCCACCCCTGCAGCTCGCCGTACACGTTGATGAGCCCGCCACCGTTCACCACGTAGTCCGGGGCGTAGAGCATCCCCTGCTTCTCCAGCTGCTCGCCGTGTCGCTCCTCGGCCAGCTGGTTGTTCGCCGCCCCGGCGATGATCTCGACCTTCAGGCGCTTGAGCGTGTCGTCGTTGACCGTGGCGCCGAGCGCGTTGGGCGAGTAGATGTCGGCCTTCTGGTCGTAGATCTCGTCGGGCTTGACCGCCTTGGCGCCGGTGGCCTCCACCACCTTCCGGACCCGGGCCTCGTCGATGTCGGTCACGATGAGCTTGGCGCCCTCCTCGTGCAGGTGGGTGCACAGGTGGCCCGCCACGTTGCCGCACCCCTGCACCGCCACCGTCTTGCCCGACAGCGTGTCCTTGCCCCACCGGGCCTTGGCCGCCGCCTTGATGCCCATGTACACGCCGTAGGCCGTCACCGGCGAGGGGTCGCCCGACTTGCCGTGGAGCCCCACGACGTGCTGAGTCTCAGAGTGGATGAACTCCATGTCCGAGGGGCTCGTCCCGACGTCCTCGGCCGTGATGTAGCGGCCGCCCAGCGATTCGATGTACCGGCCGTGCGCCCGGAACAGCGCCTCGCGGTCGGAACGCTTGTTGTCGCCCACGATGACCGACTTGCCGCCGCCCAGGTTGACCCCGGCCACCGCGGCCTTGTAGGTCATCCCGCGCGAGAGCCGGAGCGCGTCGATGATCGCATCGTCGGTGCTGGCGTACTTCCAGAACCGGGTGCCCCCGAGGGCCGGCCCGAGGGTGGTGTCGTGGATGGCGACGATCCCGAAATAGCCCGACGACTCGTCATAGGCGATCGAGACCTGCTCGTGGTGGTACTGGGACATCGACTTGTGGAGATCCATGGTCCGTGCGCCCTTCAGGAATTGAGTGTCGTCGGTCGTGAGAGGTGAGACGTGAGAGGTGGGAGGGCGCATCGCTCACGAGCGACGCCTCAGGCCACAGGCTGCACGTCTTACCGCTCCCGTCTCACGGCTCACAGCTTACGTCTTACGTCTCACGTCTTACGTCTTACGTCTCACGTCTCACGTCTTACGTCTCACGTCTTACGTCTCACGTTTCACGCATCACTTCGCGTACTCGTAGAACCCCCGCCCGCTCTTCCGGCCCAGCTGGCCCGCCGCCACCATCCGCCGGAGCAGCGGACAGGGGCGGTACTTGTCGTCGCCCAGCCCGGTGTGCAGCACCTCGAGGATGGCCAGGCACACGTCGAGCCCGATCAGGTCGGCCAGCGCCAGCGGGCCCATCGGGTGCGCCATCCCGAGCTTCATGACCGTGTCCACCGACTCCGCCGTGGCCACGCCTTCCATCACGCAGAAGACCGCCTCGTTGATCATCGGCATCAGCACCCGGTTGGCCACGAAGCCGGGATAGTCGTTGACCTCGACCGGCGTCTTCCCGAGCGCGGTGGACCAGTCCATCACCGTCCGGGTGGTGGCATCGCTGGTGAGCTGGCCCCGGATGATCTCCACCAGCTGCATCACCGGCACCGGGTTCATGAAGTGCATCCCGATGACCCGGTCGGCGCGCTTCGTCTTCGCGGCGATCTCGGTGATCGAGATCGAGCTGGTGTTGGTGGCCAGGATCGTGGCGGCCCCGCAGATGCCGTCGAGCTGCTCGAAGATCCTGAACTTGATCGCCGGATTTTCGCTCGCCGCCTCGACCACGAGCTCGGCATCCTTCGCCGCCCCGACGTCGGTCGTCGTCGTGATCCGACCGAGCGTCCCCTGCGCCTCTGCGTCCGTGATCGTCCCCTTCTTCACCACCCGGGCCAGCGAGCCCTTGATGGCCGCCACGCCGCGCTCCAGCGCCGGCGCGGCCACGTCGATGAGGGTGACGGACGACCCGTGCGCCGCGAAGACCTGGGCGATCCCGTTGCCCATCGTGCCGGCGCCGACCACGGCGATGCGTTTCATGCGGATGTCCCCTTGGGGGAACGCCGGGCGAGCCAGGCCACCGCGGCCACGAGCG
>DATIEF010000256.1:0-2582 GCA_035455865.1 Gemmatimonadales bacterium
CGCAGGCCTGTTACGGCGGGTGACATCGGGACGGAGACGAGCGGCCCGCCGGCAGAATGACACCACCTGACCGGGGCGCCGCCGGCCCCCGGACCCTCCTCCGCTATTTCCCCAGCCGCTCGTCCATCTCCTCCAGGCTCCTGGGCCAATCCTCCTTGAGCAGCCGCGACATCGCCCGGTCGGCCAGGAGCCGCCCGTCGGTCTGGCACGCGGGGCAGTAATTGGTCTCGTTCTCGGCGTACCGGATCCGCTGGACCGGCGTGCCGCACACAGGGCAGGGCTCCCGGAAGCGGCCGTGGACCGCCATTCCCGCCCGGAAGGCGGTGACGTGCTCGGGGAAGCCGTCACCCACCTCCCGCCGGAGCCGGTCGGTCCATTCGTGGAGGACCTGCACCAGCGCGGCGTGGAGGCGCCCGCCTTCGTCGTCGGTGAGCTTCGAGGTCAGGCGGAGTGGGGAGAGCCGGGCGCGGTGGAGCACCTCGTCGGAGTAGGCGTTCCCGACGCCGCTCAGCATCCGGGGATCGGTGAGCGCCCGCTTGAGGGTGTGGTTCTCGCTCCGGAGACGCGCGAGCAGCTCCGCCACCGGCGTGGAGAGGGGTTCGAGGCCGCCGCGGTCGAATTGACTGAGCTCGTCACGGCCCCGTACCAGGTGCAGCGATGCACGGCGCTTGGTGCCCGCTTCGGTGAGCGTGAGCGTCCCGGTGGGGAAGTCGAACGCGGCGAGCCCCGCCTTGCCGGCGGGCTTGGCGCCCCGCGCTTTCCAGTGGAGCCGGCCGGCGATCATCAAATGAAGGACGAGGAACAGGTCGCCCTCGAGCCCCAGGACGACCCGCTTGCCGAGGCGGGACACGGTGCGGACCACGCGCCCTTCGGCTTCGGTGATCGGTGGCGAGACGCTGCGGAGGAGGAAGGGGCTTCGGAGGCGCACGTGCTCCAGCGCCTGGCCGGTGACGCGGCGCCCGAGCGCCTCGACGTACACGGTGATGTCGGGGAGCTCAGGCATCGCCGCCCGCCTGGCGCCTAGCGCGCCTCGTAGTCGGCCACGAGCTGCTGCTGCAACGCCATCCCGTTCCGGACGTCGGCGCTGTCGACGGCGCCCCAATGCTGCATCACGCGCCGGCCGACATCGTTGTAGGTGAATCCGCCCTTCCGGTCGAGGTATCCGAACCCGTCGTGGAAGCCGTAGTAGGCGTCAGGGCGGTGGCCGCTGAGGAGCAGGTCATCGCCCCAGGTGTAGTGCGCGCGGGAAACGTCGAGCTGGTCGAGGAGCGTCGAGGCCAGGTCGGTCTGGGATCCGATGGTGTGGATCACGGTGTCGTGGACCGCGAGCGCGCCCCCCACCCAGAGCATCGGGATGTGGAAGGCGCTCGGGTCGGAATGCTCGGCGGGCGGGTCGAGCTCCGGCAGTCGGTGGCCGTGGTCGGCCAGGATGATGATGACGGTGCTGTCCCACACCGGCTTGGCGGCGAGCGTGCGCACGAAGGCGCCGAGGGTCGAGTCGCTGTAGTGATGGGCGCTCAGGAAGAGCTGGCCCACGTCGCTGCCGGGGAAGGCGTGCGCCACCGGGATGTCGTACGGGTCGTGGCTCGAGAGCGTGAGCAGGGTGAAAAGGAACGGCCGCGCCAGCGAGTCCACGATCCCGGCGGCGCGCTCGAAGAGCACCTGGTCGTGGTACCCCCACTTGGTGCGGAAGCGGTCGCCCGAGAACGCCTCCTCGCCGGACACCGACCGGAACCCGGCGTCGCGGAGGTAGTAGCGGAAGTTGGCCCAGGCCAGCTCGCCGGCGTAGAGGAAGCGTGAGTCGTACCCTGCGGCGCCGAGATCCCGCGCGAGCCCAGGCAGCGATGCGAACTTCCTCGGCGACTTGAGGATCGACGCGTTGCCGAGCGCGGGGTAGCCGCTCAGGATGGCGGGGAGGCCCTTCTCGGTGCGGTTGCCGCTGGCGTAGATGCTGTCGAAGAGGATCCCGGTGCGGGCCAGCGAGTCGAACTCGGGCACCACGCCGCTCCTCCCGCCGGTCGAGGCCGCGAGCTTGGCGGAGAAGCTCTCCCAGATGACCACGATCACGTTGGGGTGCGCCAGGCGGAAGAGGTGCGGCGGCACGCCCCGGTCCGGCGCGAGCAGCGTGTCGGCGCGCGCCCTGGCCTCCGTGGCCGGGAGGAAGGCGTAGGGATTGCTCCTCTGGTACTCGTGGTGGTTGACGGAGTAGAAGAAGTTCCAGCCGACGTTGAGCGTGGCCTGGTCGGCAAAGTCGTTGTCGCTGAAGTAGACGCTGCTGTGCGTGAGCGGCGTCAGCTGGAACCCGCCGCGCGAGACGAACGCCAGCACCGCCACGCTGAAGACGCCGGCGGGGAGGACCGGCCACCCGACCGGCCGGAGGTCGGGGTCATCCGCGGGCGGGAGCGCCCAGCGCCTGAAGGCCCAGAACCCGAGCGCGCCGTACACCACAAAGACGGTCAGCAGCGCCGTGACGGGTGAGGAGCCGGCCGAGGCGATCATCTCCTTGGGCCGGTTGATATACATCAGCCAGGTGCTGTCGAGCCGGAAGCCCCACTCCCGGAAGAGCCCCAGGTCGCCGATGG
>DATIEF010000257.1:0-4093 GCA_035455865.1 Gemmatimonadales bacterium
ATCGGCGGCTGCACCCCGCCGACGCTGCCGAGGGCCTCGGCCCGCTTGATCGCGAGCATCGCCCGGACCCCGGGCATCACCGAGCCGGAGGCGATCTTGACCTTCACCACCCGGCCGGTCCCCGGCACCGGGGCCGCGACCGAGAGGCGCGGCGCGGCCGCTTCGACCTCCTCGGACGGCCGGGCGCCCTTCCGGGCCGCCGGTGCCGCCGCCCCCGCCGCGGCATCGAGCGCCGCACCCAGCGCCGCAAAGTCGAGCTGTCCGTCGCGTCCCGCCGCCGCCGGCTCGAGCCCCGCCTCCAGCCCGTCGACCACCTGGAAGAACAAGTCGATGAGCTCGCCGTCGGCCTTGACCCGGCCGGCGCGGATGGCATCGAGCAGGTCCTCCGCCCGGTGGGCCAGCTCCGCCAGCCGCACGAACCCCATCGTGGCGGCCATCCCCTTCAGGGTATGGACCGACCGGAAGAGCCCCGTGACGGCGCCGGTCGCGGCCGGGTCGCGCTCCCACTCCAGGAGCAGCTGGTTGCAGGTGCTGAGGTGCTCGCGGCTCTCAGCGAGGAAGAGGGCGGTGTACTTCGATGCGTCCATGGATCAGCCGAGGACGCGCTGGACGGCCTCGAGCACTCGGGAAGGCTGGAACGGCTTGACCACGAAGTCCTTGGCGCCGGCCTGGATCGCCTCCACCACGAGCGCCTGCTGGCCCATTGCACTGCACATCAGGATCTTGGCGTCGGGATCGGTCTTGCAGATCTCGCGCACCGCGTCGATCCCGCCCATATCCGGCATCACGATGTCCATCGTGACGAGGTCCGGCTTCAGCTGGAAGTACTTGTCGACCGCCTGCCGGCCGGTCTCGGCCTCACCGACGACCTCGAATCCGGCCTGCGCGAGGATGTCGCTGATCATCGTCCGCATGAAGATGGCGTCGTCGCAGACGAGTACCGTGTGGCTCACTGACCCTCCTCCCGACCGTGGGGTTCGCCGGCGCCTCGGTGGGCGCGCGGGGTGCTGCCTGTTCGGCCGGCGGACAACGGGCTCACGCGCCCATCACCGGCGCCAGCAGTGCATCGACATCGAGGACCACGAAGAGGTGCCCGTCCCGCCGCCCGACCGCGCGGACCAGCGTGGGGTCGAGCCCCGGCAGGACCTCGCGATCCTGCAGTTCCGCCGCCGGCATCGTGACCAGGTCCAGCACCCGGTCGACCGCGAGTCCCACCGCCCGGCCAGCCGCATCGAGCACCAGCACCGACCGGCCCGGCTCTTCACTCCGCTGCCCCAGGAGCCGCTGGCCATCCACCACCGTCAGCAATCCACCGCGGACGTTGACCAACCCCTGCACCGCCTCGGCCGCCCCCGGGATCCGCGTGACGGTCTCCAGAGGTACGATCTCCCGGGCGGCCTCCACCGGCACGGCGCAGGTGAGGTCACCAACTCGGAAGACCAGGAGCCGGACGGAGGTCAGATCAGCCATTTTCCTTGAAGAAGCCAAGATACCGAAGACTAAGCGGATCAGCAACTTCCGGCCCGGCCTCGAGCCCCGCGCCGGCCGCGATCCGGAGGGTGCGGCGGAGATCCTCCGGCCACTCCGAGCGGAACTCCACCACCAGGCCGGTGGCGGGATGGCGGAACGAGAGGAACGCCGCGTGGAGGGCCTGCCGCGGCGCGGCCCGCTCGACCGCCTCGGCGCGCTGGCGGGCCGGGCCGCCGATCCGCCGGCTCCCGCCCCCCGCGTACACCGGATCCCCCACGATCGGGTGTCCGATGTGGTCGAGGTGCACCCGGATCTGGTGGGTCCGGCCGCTGTGGAGCTCGAGCCGGAGGAGGTCGGTCTCGCCGAAGCGGGCGACGACCCAGGCGTCGGTGCGCGCCGCGCGCCCCTCGGGGCGCACCGACATTCGGGTGCGGTCCTTGGGGTTCCGCGCGATCGGCGCATCGATGACCGTGGGGCTCTCGTCCAGGTGGCCCCAGGCGAGCGCCGCATAGTGGCGGGTGATGCGCCGGGCCGCGAGCGCGGCGCCCAGCTTCCGGTGCGCCAGGTCGGTCTTGGCCACCACCATCAGGCCGGAGGTGTCGCGGTCGAGTCGATGGACGATCCCCGGCCGCCCCGCCGCGCCGCCGGAGAGCGTGGTGCCCCGGGCCACCAGCGCGTTGACGAGCGTGTCGTCCCAGTGGCCCGGGGCCGGATGCACCACCAGGCCGGCGGGCTTGTCGATGACCGCGAGGTGCTCGTCCTCGAAGACGATGGTGAGGGGGATGGCCGCGGGGCGGAGGGTGCGGGGGGGCTCGGCCTCGGGCCAGGTCACCTCGACCGCGTCCCCCCGGGCGAGGAGCCGGGAGGCGCGGGACGCGGCGCCGTTCACCGTCACCGCCCCCTGCGCCACCAGGCGGGCCGCCTGGGTCCGGGCGAGGTCGAGCTGGTCGGCCAGGAAGCGGTCGAGCCGGTCGCTCGCCGCGGTGGTGACGCTGAACCGGCGGATGTCGGTCACGGGAGGGTTCAGGAGACTGCGCCCCGCTCCGGCGTCGCGACCGCCTCGGCCAGCGCGGCGCGGCGGTCCTCGTCCCACAGCGACCAGGCGAGCACCAGCGCCCCGGTGGTGACGCCGATGTCGGCCACGTTGAAGGTCGGCCAGCGGTGGGGACCGACGCCTACGTCGAGGAAGTCGACCACGCCCTGCGTGCTGCGGAGGCGATCGATGAGGTTGCCGGCGGCGCCGCCGGCCACGAGCCCGCAGGCCAGCTGCCGGAGCCGGTCGCCCGGATCCGCGCGGCGGGAGACGCGCGCCAGGAACCAGATGGCGCCGATCGCGATGAGCGAGAACCCGACCCGGCTCCAGCTCCCCACGCTCACGCCGAACGCGGCACCGGGATTGAACACCAGCCGGAGCTGCACCCACTCCCCCACCACCGCCACGCCAGGGGAGGCCCGGAGCCACGCCACGGCCAAGAGCTTGGCCACCAGGTCGGCCAGCGCCACGGCGGCCGCCACGCCAAGGAAGAGCCGCCGCTCAGCGGCGCTTGGCATCCTCTTCCTTCTCCTTGCAGTTGATGCAGAGCCGCGCGTGGGGCAGCGCGTCCAGCCGCTCGAACTGGATGTCGGCGCCGCAGGTCTCGCACTGGCCGAACTTCTCCGGGGCGCTGTAAAGCCGCCGGAGCGCCTGGTTCACGTGCCAGAGGTAGCGCCCTTCCTTCGACGCCATCAGGAACTGCTTTTCCCGCTCCATCGCGTCGGTGCCCTGGTCGGCCATGTGGAACGAGTAGGACGAGAGGTCGCCGTCCTCGTTCTGGAGGGTCGCATTGAAGGACTCGTCGTAGGTGCCGAGTTCCTTCATCACGCGGGCGCGCTCCTCGAGGAGGCGCTTCTCCATGTGGGCGAGCTGCTTCTTGTTCATAAAGTCCCAGGGATTCGGGTTGTATCAGGCCGCCGCGCCACCCTGGCGCCGGAGACCGACCGTCACTGCATGGCCGTCGAGGTCGACGACTTGTTCGAGCTCCGGCTGCTCGAGCCGCGCCCCAACGTCCAGCTGCCGGGCGAGGGTCTCGGAACGGAGGAACGCCTCGTGGTCGCGGGCCGCCGCCAGCACCGGTTCGGCGCCGCTCACCGCCAGGACGATCCGGTCGGTGTACGCGAACCCGGCGTCCCGCCGGAGCCGCTGCACCCGGCTCACCAGCTCCCGCGCCAGCCCCTCGGCGGCGAGCGCCGGGGTGAGCGCCGGATCGAGCGCCGCGACGTAGGCGCCCGCACTCTGCACCAGCCAGTCGCTCGTGACCTCGCGCTCCACGATCACGTCGTCGGCACCATAGGAGAAGGTGGCGCCGTCGACCGTCACCGTGGCGCCCCGCCCAGATTCGATGTCGCGGACCTGCGCCGGGGTGATCGCCTCGAGCGCCTTGACCGCCTGCGGCGTGGCCTTCCCGTAGCGCTTGCCCAGGGTCCGGAAGTTACCCTTCACCTTGAGGCGGACGAGCGAGTCTTCCGACGCCGCGACCTCGACCGACTTCACGTTGACCTCGCGGGCCAGGAGCGGCAGCAGCGCCTCGAACTCCGCGCCCAGCACCTCGGCGGGGACCGCCACCGTCATCCGCGCGAGCGGCTG
>DATIEF010000258.1:0-13820 GCA_035455865.1 Gemmatimonadales bacterium
GGACCGGCGGGCGCGTCCCCCGACGCTCGACCCGGGCGGAGGCCGCTGCCCGTATCGTCCCCACCAGCTCATCAGACGCGTCGTGGAGGAAGTCGCGGACGCCGAGCTCCGGCTTGGCCACGACCTCGACGGCGCCGGCCTCGAGCGCGCGGATGGCGGCCTCGGTGCCGCGGGCCGCGATCCCGGAGCAGACGACGACGGGGATCGGGTCCTCCGCCATGATCTTCCGCAGGAAGGAGATTCCGTCCATCCGCGGCATCTCGAGGTCGAGCACGATCACGTCGGGGCGGGCCTTCCCCATCTTCTCCATCGCGAAGACGGGATCGCTCGCCGCGGTCACCAGCAGGTCGGGCTCGGCCGACAGGATGGTGGTGAGCGCCAGGCGCACCACGGCTGAGTCGTCCACCACCAGCACGCTCAGCGTGCGGCGCGTCATCGGGCAGCGTCCGGCGCGCGGTACACGGTCGGGATGACGGTCTTGAGGTCGGTGGGGATCCCGTTCAGGCTCTCGGCGTGGCCCAGCAGGAGGTGGCCGCCCGGCGCCAGGCGGGCGCGGAGCCGCTCGATCACCGAGCGCCGCCCGTCGGCGTCGAAGTAGATGAGCACGTTCCGGCAGAGGATCAGGTCGAAGCGGCCGAGCCCCGGCCACTCCGGCGCGTGGAGGTTGAGCTGCTGGAACTGGACCGCGGCCCGGAGCTCGGGCCCGACGGCGCACTTCCCGTCCTGCGCGCCGCGCCCCTTGAGGAGGAAGCGGCGCCGGAAGTCCTGCGATACGCCCTGCGCGCGGGTGAGCGGGAAGATCCCCTCCCGTGCGCGGGCCAGCACCTGGGTCGAGATGTCGGTGGCGAGGATCTCCGTCCGCCATCCGTCGGCCGCCGGCAGGTGGGCCAGGAAGCTCATCGCCAACGAGTAGGGCTCCTCGCCGGAGGAGCAGGCGGCGCTCCACGCCCGCACGGCGCGGGGGCGGCGCCCGTCGCGCGCGCTGGCCACCCATTCCGGGATGAGCTGGCGTTCCAGGAACTCGAACTGCCTGGGCTCCCGGAAGAACTGGGTCTCGTGGGTGCAGATGGCGTTGATGAGGCGGATCCGCTCGGCGGCGTCGCCCCGTTCCACGTGCGCGAGGTAGCCCTCGTAGCTCTCGAAGCCGAGGTCGCGCACCCGCCGCCAGAGGCGCCCCACCAGGAGCGCCCGCTTGGCGTCGGTCAGGTTGATCCCCGTCTCCGCGTGGATCCAGCGCTGGTAGCGCCGGTACTCGCGGTCCGTGATCTGGCGCGGACCCTGGTCCGCGCGGAGGAGGGATCCGGTCATTCCCGGCTCACGCCGCCGGAAGCCCGACGGCCGCTTCCTGGGCCGCGAGCAGGCGGTCCATGTCGAGCAGGAGCACGAAGCCGCGGTCGGTCTTCCCCATGCCGAGCAGGAACTCCACCCGCACCCCCGACCCGAAGGCCGGGGCCGCTTCGATGTCCGCGGCGCCCAGGTCCACCACCTGGCGCACCGCGTCCACCAGGACGCCCATCACCGCCGCCTGCCCGTCGAGCTCGCACTCGACGATGACGATGCAGGTGCGCTTGGTGACCGACCGGGCCTCGAGGCCGAACTTGACCGCGAGGTCCACCACCGGCACCACGCTCCCCCGCAGGTTGATGACGCCGCGGACCGCCGGCGGCGCGCTGGGGACGCGGGTGAGCGTGTCGTACTCGATGATCTCCCGCACCCGGAGGATGCCGACGGCGTATTCCGCATCGGCCACCTCGAAGGTGAGGTACTGGGACACCTGGGTCCCGTCATTGGCACTGGTCACGTGGCCCTCCCGGCCTAGAAGCGGGTGAAGTCGTGATCGGTGCCCGCCGCGGCGAGCTCGCGATCGTGACCGTTGGTGCGGGCGTGGCCGTTGCCCCGCGCCGCGGGGAAGGGCGCGATGCTCCGCGGTTCCGCCTTGGCCGGCCGGGCCGCGGGCGCGGCAGCGCCCGGCACCCGGAAGAATGACACCAGCGACTGCAGGCTCTCGGCCTGCGACGCCATCTCCTCCGCCGTCGAGGCCAGCTCTTCGGCCGCGGAGGCGTTGCGCTGGGTCACCTGGTCCACGCTCATCAGGGCGCGGTTGATCTGGGTGACGCCGGTGGACTGCTCCGCCGAGGCGGCCGCCACTTCCTGCACCAGGTCGGCGGTGCGGCGGATGGCCGGCACCAGCTCGTTGAGGAGGGTGCCCGACCGCTCCGCCACGCGGACGCTGCTGGAGGCGAGGCCGCCGATCTCCTTGGCGGCCGACTGGCTCCGCTCGGCCAACTTCCGCACTTCCGTGGCCACGACCGCGAAGCCGCGGCCGTGCTCGCCGGCGCGCGCCGCCTCGATGGCGGCGTTGAGCGCGAGCAGGTTGGTCTGGTACGCGATCTCCTCGATGATCGAGATCTTGTCGGCGATGTCCTTCATCGCCACCACGGTGTCGGAGACGGCCTTGCCGCTGTCGCCGGCGTCGGTGGCGCCCTTGACCGCCATCGACTCCATCTGGGAGCTGTTGTCGGCGTTCTTGGTGATCGACGCGCTCATCTGCTCGAGGCTCGACGTGGTCTCCTCGACCGACGCGGCCTGCTCGCTGGTGCCCTGCGAGAGCCCCTGCGACGTGGCCGAGACCTGGGCCGAGGCGCCGCTCAGTGCCTCCGCGCCCGCGCGGACCTCGCCGATGACCTGCGCCAGCTTGGCCACCATCTGCTGCAGCGCGTTGCCGAGGAGGTCGCGGTCCGACTTGGGCTGGATCTGGACGGTCAGGTCGCCGTCGGCGATGCGGGAGGCGGCGCCCGCCGTCCCGCGGATCGAGTCGATCATCCGGCGCATCGCCGCGAGGAGCTGGCCGGTCTCATCCCGGCGGTCCACCTGCAGGTCCACCGACACGTCGCCCTCGGCCACCTGGTTGGCGGCGCCCACCGCGGCGAGCATCGGCACGGTGATGCTGCGGGTGATGGCCACGCTGAGGAGCACGCCGGCGCAGATGACCACCAGCACCGTGATGAGGGTGAGGAGGATCAGGCGCCGTTCGGTGGCGTGGAGCTGGGTGCTCGCGACCTGGGTGGTGCCGGTCTGCGCGGCGGCGACGTTGGCCGCCTGGGCCTCGAGCTCGTGGATCGGGGTCTTGAAGTGCTCCATCACGAGGTTGGCCGCTGCCAGCGTGCGGAGCTTCCCGTCCTTGATCTGCTGCCGCACGAAGGCGAAGCCCGAGTCGTACGCGGCCAGGTCGAGGGTCATCGAGTCGACCTCGCGGCGCTCCACGCCGGCCTCGGCCAGCGGGGTGAGGATCTTGATCTGGGCCTCGAGCGCGTTGTGGGAGTCGACCCACTTGGCGGCGTAGGAATGCGAGCGGGCGGTGTCCGCCATGTTGAGCAGCACGTCCTTCTCCGAGCGGCGCAGCTCGAGGACCTGGATCTGCGCCTGGAGCGCGGCCGCCTGGGCCACGGCGTCATTGTCCAGGATGGACGAGGTGAGGTCGCTCGCCTGCCGCACGCCCCAGATGCCCATGCCGGCCACGGCGAGCATCAGGATGAGCAGGACGCCGAGCGCCAGTCCGAGCCGCCGGCCGATGGTCAGGTTCTTCAGCATGGTGATCCCTCGTGTGTGTGTGTGACCCGGGCCTGCGCCCGCCGCACCAGCGTCGGGACATCGAGAATGAGGGCCACACGGCCGCTCCCCAGGATCGTTGAACCCGCGAGCCCGGCCGGGGCGTCGAGCCCCCGTCCGAGCGACTTGATGACCACCTGGCCCTCGCCGTGGAGCGTGTCCACCACGAGCCCGGTGCGCCCGCCTTCGTGTTCCACCACCACCACGTGCTCCCGCGCCGGGGCCTGGCCGCCGAGCAGGAAGAGGTCGCGGAGCCGCACGTACGGGAGCGGCGCGCCGCGAAGGTCGAGGACGCCGGCCCCCGCCCCGTCCTCGCGGCGGGCGGCGGGCAGCGTCAGGCATTCGAGCACCGACGTCAGCGGCAGGACGTAGCGCTCCTCGCCCACCCCCACCCCGAAGCCGTCGATGATCGCGAGCGTGAGCGGGAGCCGGATCGTGATCTCGCTCCCCGACCCCTCGACGGTGTCGATGTCGATGGTGCCGCGGAGCGACTCGATGTTCCGGCGCACCACGTCCATCCCGACGCCGCGCCCCGACAGGTCGGTGACGCTCTCGGCGGTGGAGAACCCCGGCTCGAAGACGAGCCGCAGGAGCTCGCCCCGCGGCAGCAGCTCCGGATCCGCCGCCAGCCCGGTCTCCGCCGCCCGGCGCCGGATCCGCTCAAGCGCGAACCCCGCGCCGTCGTCCTGGACCCGGAGCACGATCCGTCCCGCCTCGTGCGCCGCCGCGAGGGTGATCCGCCCCGCGGCGGGCTTCCCCGCGGCCGCCCGCACCTCCGGCGTCTCGAGCCCGTGGTCGACGGCGTTCCGGATCATGTGGGTGAGCGGGTCGCGCAGGAGCTCGAGCACCCGCGTGTCGACCTCGGCCTCGCCCCCGTCGATCTCGAGCGTGGCCTCCTTGCCGGCGCCGCGGGCCATCTCGCGCACGGTGCGGGCGTAGCGCCGCAGGAAGGGACCGATGGCCACCATCCGCGCGCGCATCACCTGCTCCTGCAGTTCGAGCTGGAGCCGCTCCGCCTCGCGGTGGAGCTCGACCAGCTCGTCGTGCAGCGGGCCCGCCACCCGCTCCAGGAGCCCGGCGGTCCGGCCCCGGGCGATCGCCATCTCCCCGGCCAGGTCGAGCATCTTGTCGAGCTTGGCCACGTCGACCCGCAGGGTGCGGAGCTCGGCGGGGCTCGGCGCCAGGGACGTCGGACCCTCATGCGCCAATGCCGCCTCTTCCTGGCGGAGCGGCGCCGCGACGCCCCGCAGCAACTCGAGCGCGGCACCCTTGAGCTCGGTCCCTTCGGTGCCGTCCCGGGCGGCGTTCGCGAGCATGCTCCGGATCGCGTCCACCGCACCGAGCACCGCGGAGGCCACGCCGGCGTCGATGGCCCGCTCGTGGTCGCGGAGCCCCGACAGCAGGTCCTCCAGCGCATGGGCCACCTCCGCCACGTGGCGGAAGCCGACGATCAGCGCATCGCCCTTGAGCGAGTGCGCGACGCGGAAGATCCCGTTGAGGAGCTCCTCGTCGTGCGGCGCCTGCTCCAGCGCCACCATCGAGCTCTCGAGTCCGTCGAGCGCTTCCGCCGTCTGGGCAAAGAACGCCTGCAGCAGGAGCTCGCGGTCCTGGTCGGAAAGCCGGGTCATCAGAGCTTCCTCACCCAGGCGCTGCCATCATCGGTGCGGAAGTAGAGCTTCCGCCCGCGGGTGCCGCCCACGTCCCGTGAGACGATCGGGATGCCGGCCTCGGCCAGCGCCCGCTCCGCGAACGCGACGTTCCTGGCGCCGAGGGCGTCCGCCGCCGGCGTCGCCGTGTCGAGCACGCTGGCGCCGCCGAACACCTTGGCGAGCAGCTGCGTCCGGCGCGACCCGAGGGCCTCGAGCCGTGCGATGAGCGCGCGGGTGGCCACGTTGCCGTACCGCGTGGAGGAGATCCCGTTCTCCACCTCCCACGGGAGCAGGAAGTGGTTGATCCCACCCACGCCGGCCCGGGCATCCCACAGGCACACCGCCACGCAGGAGCCGAGGATCGTGCTCGCCACGGTGGAGGTCGCGCTGACGAAGACGTCGCCGGTGTGGACGAAGGCCGCGCGCCCCGCGGGCGGCTGGTCGCCGGCCTCCGCGGGGACCTCGTCGGCCACGAGCGAGCCGAGGATCGACTCGAGGTCGCCCAGGCCGAACTGGACCGGGGAGCGCGTCATGACGCGGCGCCCGGGAAGCCGGCGACCCGCCCGAGCGCCTTCGAGGCGTGGTCGGACAGGAAGCGCAGGAGCTCCAGGTCGTCGGCGTTGAGGCGCGCCTTCTGCAGCACCAGCCGGAAGAGCACGATGAGCCCGAAGGGCTGGCCGTCCGCCACGAGGGGGACGCACGCCGTCACCGGCCGGCCGTGCACCGGGGACGATTCCGGATGGCCCGGCACCAGCACCACCGACGTCGCCAGTGCGGCCGCGACCGGCTCGGCCGAGGCGGGGATGACGGCGAACTCGTTCGCGTCGATCCCGATCCCGTCGACGTAGGTCAGGACCGGTCCCGGCCGCTGGACGGCGAAGACGCCCATCTCCTCGCACCCGACCAGGTTGGCGACGATCTCCTTGACCGTGGTCACGACCGCCGCTGCGTCGGCGCCACTGTGCAGCTCGGCCACGGCGGCCAGGAGCTGCGCCAACCGGCCGACGCGGTGCTCGGCCACCAGCGCGCGAGAGATGGCCTGGCGGAGGTCGGCGCCCAGCTTGGCGATCCGCGCATCGACGCCGGTGACCGGGTCGGGAGTGAGTTCGGCGTTCACGGTCAGTTCCCCAGGATGCTGCGGACCTTGGCCAGCAGCACCGGTCCGTCGACCGGCTTGTTGACGTAGTCGTGGCACCCGGCGGAGTAGCAGGTCTCGATGACCTTGGGCTCGGCGCGGGTGGTCACCATGATGATCGGGATGTCGCGGGTCTCGTCCTTCGCCTTGAGCGCCCGCACCGCCTCGAACCCGGTCATCCGCGGCATCACCACGTCCATCAGGATGAGGTCGGGCAGGTTCGCCGTGGCGGAGTTGACCGCCTCGAGCCCGTCGTTCGCGGTCAGGAGCCGGAACCCGTGGGTGCCGAGGATCATCTTGTGCATCATCAGGGCGGTGGCGGAATCGTCCGCCACCAGGATCGTCTTGGGCGTGCTCATCGGGGATCTCTCGCGAGCGCGGCCGGCAGCTGCCGGACGCCATAGGGGGAAGCGGCGTCGGCGACCGACGCCACGGGGTGTCCGAAATACCAGCCCTGCACCACCACCACGCCCGCCTCGACGACGGTCGCGAGGTCCTCGGCGGTCTCGACGCCCTCGGCCACCACCACGGCACCCAGGCCGGCGGCCATGTCGCGGAAGGAGGCGAGCACCGCCCGGCGCATCTCGCACTGGGAGGACCCGACCACGAAGTACCGGTCGAGCTTGACCACGTCGGGACGCACGTCGAGCAGGAGGTCGATGTTCGAATGCCCGCGTCCCACGTCGTCGAGCGCGATGCGGACGCCGGCACCGCGCAGGCGGTCGATCGCGGCCAGCGCGCCCTCGCGATTCCAGTGGGAGGAATGCTCCACCAGCTCGACCGTCACGTGATCGCCGGGGAAGCCGGCCTCCGCCGCCTGCGCCAGGAGGAACTCGGGGAAGGCCGCGTCGCGGGCCAGCGTGGCGGCGTGCACGTTGATGGACAGGCCGATACCCCGTCCGGCGATCGGCGCCGCGGAGCGGCACACCAGCGCCGTGCACGCGCGGTCGATCTGCGGCTCGATCCGCTTCCGGCGCGCGTACTCGAAGAGCACCGCCGAGCGGGCCGCGTTGGTGCCGGCCGCGCCGCGCACCAGCCCCTCGACCTCCTCGACCCGGCACTCCGAGCCGACGATGCGGACGATGGGCTGGAACGTGGCCACGAGCCCGCCGGGGGCGAGCAGCTGGTCGATGAGGAGCATCAGGTGCGCACCCCGACGAGACGCAACGCGCGCCGCGCCAGCTCGGAGAGGGGGATCGGCTTGTGGAGGAAGAGGTCGGCGCCGCGGCGTCGCGCCTCGACGTCGACGTCGGCGGCGCCGTAGGCGGTCATCAGCACCACCCGGGTGCCGAGGCCGCGCTCCCGCACGAAGGAGAGGAGCCGGAGCCCCTCGTTGCCGTGCACGCCGCCCAGGCGCACGTCGGCGAGCACCACGTCGAACGCGGTCGTGGCCAGCAGGGCCTCGGCCTCCTCGACCTCGCGTGCGCCCGTGACCTGGCAGCCGATGGCGGTGAAGTAGTCCTGCATGGCCAGCAGGATCTGCTCCTCGTCGTCGACGATGAGGATCTGGGGCGCGCCCCACTCAGTGGAGACCTGTATCGATGCGATCATCGGCGCGGGCAAAGGCAATCGCCGTACCATTGCGCGCGCGCGCTCAGGTGATCGAGGTCATCTCACGTGTTCACAGGGAGTTGCGTGGCGGCAGGAGGTCGATCGAGATCGGTGCGGGAGGGTCCGGATACGGGCGTCGTCCGTCCGGCGTCTAGACGCCGGACGGCCCGAGCCCCAGCGTCTTGATCCGCTGGTAGAGGGTGCTGCGGGGGACGTCGAGGAGCTTGGCCGCCTCCGGCACGTTGCCACCGGTGCGTTCCAGCGCCTCGGCGATGTGGCGCCGTTCGAGCTCGCCCAGCGTCGGGAATGCGCCATCGACCGAGCGCGCCAACTCCGGCGCGGCGTCGAAATGGAGGTCGGCCGCGCGGAGCAGGGCGTGGTCGCTCAGGAGCACCGCGCGTTCGAGCACGTTCTGGAGCTCGCGCACATTGCCGGGCCAGGGATAGGCCCGGAGCCGCGCCATCGCGTCATCGGCCAGCTCCACCTCCCGCCGCCCCCGGCGCCCGGCGATGCGCCGGAGGAGCTGCCCGGCCAGGAGCGGCAGGTCATCGGGGCGCTCGCGGAGCGGCGGGACCGTGAGCGTCAGCGTGTTGATGCGGAAGTACAGGTCGCTCCGGAACTTCTGCTCCCGGACCAGGCGGGCCAGGTCGAGCGAGGTGGCCGCGACGATCCGCACGTCGACGGTCCGATCCTGGACCTCGCCCAGCCTGCGGAAGGTCCGATCCTCGACCACCTTCAGGAGCTTGGGCTGGACGAGCGGGTCGAGGTCGCCCACTTCGTCGAGGAACACCGAGCCGTGGTGCCCGATCTCGAGGAGCCCCTGCTTGGCCGTCGCAGCGCCGGTGAAGGCCCCCTTCGCGTGGCCGAAGAGCTCCGACTCCAGCAGCTCGCGCGAGAGGCCCGCACAGTTGAGGTCCACGAACGATTCCTCGGCGCGCGGACCGTTCCGGTGGAGCCAGCGCGCGAGCACACCCTTGCCCGAACCGGTCTCCCCGAGGATCAGCACCGGATTATCCACCGCCACCAGGCGGCGGGCCGTCTCGGCCAGGCGCCGGATCACCACGCCGTTGCCGAGGAACGGGTCGGGGGCGCCGTCGTCCGATCGGGCCGCGTCCTCGGCCGCGTGGCGGCGGCGCTCCCGGCGCCGCTCCAGCACCCGTTCCAGCAGCACCAGCGCGGCCGGGAGGTCCGCGGGCTTGGTCAGGAAGTGGTCGGCGCCCGCCTTGATGGCCTGCACGGCGAGGTCGATGGTGCCGTGGCCGGTCACGATGATGATCCCGACCGAGGGGTCGCCGGCGCGGAGGACGGGCAGGAGTCCCAGCGCATCGCCATCGGGAAGGTGGTGGTCGAGGATCGCCGCGTCGGGCCCGGCCTGGCGGAAGACCTGCTCGGCCTGGGCCGCGCTCGACGCCTCCACCACCGCGTAGCCGTGCGCTTCGAGGAACGAACGGAACGCGGCGCGGATGGTGTCGTGGTCGTCGGCGATGAGGATCGTGGCGCGGGACACGGATGCTCCGATCAGTCGCGGGTGACGGGGATCGTCACCGTGACGCATCCCCCGCCCCCGTCGCGGTTGGACGCGGTGATGGTGCCCCGGTGCTGCTCGACCAGCCGCTGGACGATCGAGAGCCCGAGGCCGGTGCCGCCCCGCCGGCGGCTGAAGAACGGCTCGAAGACCCGCTGCAGGTCGGCCGGGTCGAACCCGGGGCCCCGGTCCAGCACCTCACAACGGAGCTGCGGGCCGTCCGGTTCCGACCGCAGGTCGAGCACGCCCTCCACCACCGAGCCGTCCGGTGCGTGGCGGACGGCGTTGTCGAAGAGGTTCTGGAACACCTGCAGCAGCCGCCCCGGGTCGGCCAGGGTCCTCGGCACGCCGGCAGCCACCTGGACCGAGAGCCGGATGCGGCGGGACGCCGCGAGGGCCGCGGTGCGCTCGCTCGCGCTCGTGAGCACTGCGCCGACGTCGGTCTCCACCCGCTGCAGCTCCGGCGGCCGGCCGTATTCGAGGAGGTCGCTCATCAGCTGGCTCAGGCGCTCCACCTCGGGGCGGAGCGGCGCGGCCCACTTCCGGTACGCCTCGTCCGCGCCGAACCGCGCCTCGAAGGCGTCCAGCGTGGCGGAGATGGCAAAGAGCGGATTCCGCACCTCGTGCGCCACCCCGGCCACCAGGACGCCGAGCGCGGCCATCGTCTCCGCCCGCTGGACCGAACGCTGCAGCTGGAACGAGTCCGACACGTCGCGGATCGTCAGGATGACCCGCTCGCCGTCGGGTGCGGCGTACCGCACCGCGGTGAGCGACCACGCCGGCCGCTCCGGCCCGCGGTCGATCACCTGCGACCGCCCCACCGCCCCTTCCGGCGTCGCGGCGGCAAGCTCCGCCGCCGGGCCCCACGGATCGTCGGCGCCCACCCATCCGAGCGGCCGCCCGATCAGCTCGCTGAAGGGGAACCCCGCCAACCGGCGCGCCGCCTCGTTCAGCCGGTGGATGGTGCCGGACGCGTCGAGCACCACGAGCCCGATGTTGACAGTGTCGAAGGTCAGCATCCAGTCCTGCGCCGCCGCCCGGACGAGGGCGGTGAGCTTGGCCTCTTCCGCGGCGGCGCGCCGCACCTCGGTCACGTCACGCAGGATGCCGAGGACCCCGGCCGTACCCGACCGACCGAGGGGCCCGGAGGTCACCTCCACTTCGACGTAGGAGCCGTCGGCCTTGAGGATCCGAATGGCGCCCTTCGTTCCCGTCGCGCCGTGCATCGTCTCCTGGTTCACGTCCCGGGCCCTTGCAAGGTCGTCCGGGTGGAGCAACGCCGAGAAGTGCGTCCCGATCATCGCGGAGGCAGGGTGCCCGGTCAGCACCTCGCAGGCCCGGTTCACCGACGTCACATACCCGTCCAGCGAGAGGGTGTAGATCGGGTCCGGGGCGTAGTCCACCAGCGTGCGGTACCGTTCCTCGCTCTGCGCGAGGGCGCGTTCCACTTTCCGGCGCTCGCTCACGTCGCGCATGATGCCGAGGATGCCGACCACCGCCCCGTCCGGGTCGAAAAGCGGGCCCGTGTTCACTTCGGCCTCGAAATACGCGCCGTCGGACCGCAGCACCCGGCGGTGCACCGGAGCCCCGTTGCCCGGAACGTTGCCGAGCAGCCGCTGGCGGTTGGCCTCGATGGAGGTCGGCAGGTCCTCCGGGTGCACGAACTCCCGGAAATTCCGGCCCAGGATCGACCCCGCCGGGAGGGCCAGGAGCCGCTCCAGGGCCGGGTTGGCGGTCGTGATCGCACCTGACGGGTCGAGTGTGTAGATCCCCTCGGGCGCGTAGGTCACGAGCCGGCGGAAGCGCTCTTCCGTGGCGTGGGTGAGCTTCTCCTGCGCCAGGCGCAGGTCGGTCTCGGCGGCCGCGAGGCGCTGCAGCGCAAGCTCACGCTCCTCCGCGTCCGAACGCATCCTGCGGTCCGCATCGAGCCCCGCATCGAACGCCACCGCGCACGCCAGCAGCACGAGCAGCGCCAGCGCGCGCACGATCACGTTCGCGTTGCGGGTGGAGCGTTCCTGGTCGGCGACGAGCCCTTCCTGCGCCTGCGACGCGACCGACCGGGCCTTGCGCAGGTGATCCAGGGACGACAGGTACCATCGCCCCAGGGGAGCGATGAGCGTCTCGGCGCCGTGGCGATGGCCGGCCCGCAGTTCGGCCAGCACCGAATCCGCGGCGCGGTCCATCGCCGCCGCGTCGGCCGCCACCGTGTCCACCTGCGCGAGCACCCGGATAAAGGCGGCGGCCGACGAGTCGCCCGGCACCGTCGCGCGGAGGGCGATCAACTCGCCCGCGACCCGGGACCTCGCATCCGCGACGCGACGTGACGCGACGACGAGGCCCTGACCGGCAAAGGCGTCGTTGACCGGCGCATCCAGCGCGGCGAGAGCCTCGCCCACGCCCGCGAGGTTGCGTTCGGCCACCGCCCACTCCTGGCTCAATTCGAGCGAGCGCCGGAACGCGCTCACGCGCCGCCCGCCGAGGACGAGGACCGCGACCACCACCAGGAACAGCAGCGCCGCGCCGAAGAGCACCAGCACGAACGGGCGCGTCGCCCCGGAGCGCGCGGCAGGTGGGCGGCGTTGAGCCGCTGGATCGGGAGGCATCAGGGATCGACGAGGGGGTCCGGGAGCAGGGACCTGGCGTGCCAGACGATGACCTGAGATAAGATGCGGCCCGTCCCGGACTTCGGCCAGTCGCTTGGCGGCAACGGGCGCGGTCACGTACCATTCGACGTCTGTGCACCCCAGGATCACGGCTGACGCGGGGTGCGAGTAGCGGGACGTGGTCGCTGTCCGGTACGGGATGACGGTGTCATCCTGAGGGGCGTTCACGCCCCGAAGGATCTCGACCCGATCTCCGCTATTCACCGCTCGGCGGCGATCGGTCTGAGATCCTTCGGGCCCTGAAGGGCCCTCAGGATGACTCCGCTGTCTTTTGTGGTGCCCGAGACTGCCCTGAGCGCAGCGAAGGGTGGTCGCACATCGTCCCACTGGAGCCATTATGCGTCATGCCGGCATCGCAATCCTATTGTGCTTCCTCGCCACGCCGCTCGCCGCCCAGACGGTCACCATCCAGCCCACCGGCACCACGGCGGAGTTCCGGGGGATGGTCGCGGTGGACACGAACATCGTCTGGGCCAGCGGGCGGGGCGGCGTGGTCATCCACACCACTGACGGCGGCGCCCACTGGCAGGTCGACACCATCCCCGGCGCCACCGGGCTCTTCCTGACCGACATCTCGGCCTTCGACGCCCGCGAGGCGTGGGTCGTCGGCACCGACTTCAACGGCGGGCGCGCCGCCATCTACCACACCGCCGACGGCGGCCGCACCTGGCAGCAGCAGTGGGCGCTCACCGACCACAAGATCTTCCTCGACGCCGTGGCCTTTGCCGACCCGAAGCACGGCCTCGCCGTGAGCGACCCGATCGACGGCAAGGCCACGCTCTTCCGGACCGACGACGGCGCCACCTGGACCCGCATCGACCCGGCGCGCTTCCCAGCGGTGCAGCCCAATGAGGCCTCGTTCGCCGCCAGCGGCACCGCCCTCACGGTCCGGGGCCGGGAGGCGTGGTTCGCCACCGGGGGCGGCGCCAGGGCGCGCGTCTTCCACTCTCCCGACTTCACCTCGCCCAACCCGACCTGGACCGCGGCGGAGACCCCGATCGCCGCCAATGCCACCACGGGGCTCTTCGGCGTGGCCTTCCGCGACGAGCGCCACGGCATCGCGCTCGGCGGGGACTACCAGCACCCGGCGGATTCGAGCGCGAATGTCGTGGTGACGAACGACGGGGGAACGACCTGGACTTTGACCGGGCGGACCCTCCCCATCGGGGTCCGGTACGGGGTCGTCTTTGCGCCCGGGACCACGACGCTCCTGGCGCCGGCGCCGAGCGGGACCGGGATCTCGACCGACGACGGGGAACACTGGCGGGTGCTCGACACCGCCAGCGCCAACACCGCCGCCTGCGCCGATGAGCGCACCTGCTGGCTCGCCGGGGTCGGCGGGCGCGTGGCAAAGGTGATCCTGCCGTAAAGGTGGGACCACTCTTCGCTGCGCTCAGGGCAGGCTCCGAGAAGCGGAGAAGAGCGATCGGTCCGGTCGGGCGTGCGGAGCTCCGCATTCAACGGAACCTTCCCGAGCGCAGCGAGGGACCTGCCTCACTGGTGTCGGGAGCCGGTGGAGTAGGTCCCTCGCTTCGCTCGGGAAGGTTACCCCGAGATCGGCGGGCTCGCCCGGAAGACCACGCCAATTGCAGTTCTCCGTGTGTCTCCGTGTACTCCGTGCCCTCCGTGGTCCCACCTTTACGGTAATACCACCTTCGCCACGCGCCCGCCGACGCCTGCGAGCCAGC
>DATIEF010000259.1:0-4149 GCA_035455865.1 Gemmatimonadales bacterium
CTGGAGCACTTCGCCGGCATCCGGAAGGCCAACCTGCGGTATTGGTCGTCGTTGTCGGCCGCGGAGCTCAAGCGCGCCGGGATGCACGCCGAGCGCGGGGAGGAGACGCTCGAGCATATGCGGAAGATGTATGCGGGGCACGACCTGGCGCACCTGGCGCAATTGCGGCGGATCCGGGCGGTGGTGACCGCCGGCTGATCGGCCGCCGGCGACCGGCGGTCAGCTGATCGCGGGCGCGGTGGGGGGGTGGACCTCGGGCTTCGGCGTGACCGTCGGGGCGCTCTCGTCGAGCATCTGGGCCCGTTTCATTCCATAGAGTGCTCGGTCCGCGGTGCCGATCAGCGCCTCGACCGTGGCCCCATCGTCGGGATAGATGGCGACACCGGTGCTCCCGGTGATGGTCGGGATCTCGGCGTCGTGCTCCAGGTGCAGGCGGATCCGCTCCGCCACCTGGTCGGCTTCGGGCCGGTCGGTCTCCGGGAGCACCAGGGCGAACTCGTCGCCGCCCAGGCGCGCCGGGGTGTCGATGGTGCGGCAGTTGGAGCGGATGGCCTCGGCCAGGCGGCAGAGCGCCCGGCTCCCGACCAGGTGCCCGTGCAGGTCGTTCACCCGCTTCAACCGGTCGAGGTCGAAGAGCACCACCGCGAAGGGGCGGTCGCTTCTTTCGGAGCGCTGGAGCTCGGTCTCGACCGCGCTGATGAACTCGCGGTAGTTGGCCAGGCCGGTGAGCGGGTCGGTGATGGCCAGTTGCCGGAGCTGCCCTTCCACCCGCCGGCCTTCGAGCACCGCGCCCGCCAGGGCCATGATGGTCACGGCCGTCACCCCCATGAACGCCTGGAGCAGCACCAGCGACTCATTGTCGGAGTGGCGGGTCCAGATGGTGTCTGCGACCGCGACCGCCGCCACCAGCGCCACGGCGGTGGCCGCTTCCCGCGGGGAGAATCGGACCGCCGCCCAGATCAGCGGCGGAAGGATGATGAAGCCGAGCGCGTGGCCGTGGGCCACTTGCCGGCCGAGCAAGCTGTACGCAAGTCCGCTGGTGGCGAGGAGGGCGATCACGAGCGCGCCCGCTTCCACCCCGCGGGTGTGGGGCCAGCGGAACTTCCGGTCATTGGCCCACAGGATGAGCGGCGGTGCGATGAGGAGCGCACCCGCCGCGTCCCCCAGCCACCAGGTGAGCCAGACCGCCTGCGGGCTCGCGTGCTGGAGCGCCCCCGCCAGGATGAGGGTGCCGACGCCGATGGTGGGGCTGATCAGCGTGGCGCCGAAGGCGGTGAGGGCGGCGTAGCGGATGGAGGTGATGCCGGTCTCGAAGGCGTGGCGGCCATCGGCCCAGCGGCGGACCATCCCCGCGCCGACCACCGCTTCGAGGGTATTGCCGATGGAAATGGCGAGCGCCACGGGGACGCTGCGGGTGGTGCTGATGCCGACCAGGAACGCGCCCGCCAGGATCGCCGGCCACGCCGCCGAGCCGAAGACGATGCACGCCGCGAGGGCCAGGCCGGTCGGGGCCCATACTGCCGAGGCGGTCGGATCCAGCAGGCCGAGGCGCAGGCCGAGGACCCCCGCGACCGCGTAGACGGCCGCGAGTGTGGCGAGGAGCAGGAGGCGCTGCACTTTCCGAGCGTGCTGCATACCCATGGAAAGGTACCGGTGACAGCGGCGTCCGCCATTGCTGTGTGAAGGCCCGATGAAGAGGGCCGGAGCGTCGTGCCCGCGCTGTGCTACGTCCGGATCCCGGCCGTTGTTGGCGTCCTACCATCCGATCCTCCGTCCGCCTATTTTCCCGGCTTCCACTACCTGGACGCGCAGTGTCCGACGAAACGACCCCGGTCATCGTATCCGCCTGCCGCACCGCCATCGGCAAGTATCAGGGCGGCCTGAGTTCCCTCCCGGCGCCCAAGCTCGGCGCCATTGTCGTGCGCGAGGCGGTCAAGCGGGCGGGCGTCTACGGCGATGCCATCGACGAGGTGATCCTGGGGCACGTGGTGCAGGGGGGGACGGGGCAGGCACCCGCCCGCCAGGCGCTGATCCACGGCGGGATCCCGGGAACGGTGCCGGCGCTCACCATCAACAAGGTGTGCGGTTCGGGGTTGAAGGCGGTGATGCTCGCCGCCCAGAGCATCAAGGCCGGGGATGCGCAGTGCGTGGTGGCCGGCGGGATGGAGTCGATGTCGGGCGCGCCGCACTATCTCTATAACTATCGGGGCGGGATCAAGGCGGGCGACCAGACCATCGTCGACGGAATGATCCGGGACGGGCTCTGGGATTCCTTCGGCAACAACCATATGGGCGAGTACGCCGAGTACACCGCCGACAAGGCGGGGATCACCCGGGCGGAGATGGACGAGTTCTCGGCCAGCAGCCACCAGAAGGCGGCCGCGGCGCAGGCGGCGGGGAAGTTCGATGCCGAGATCGTGCCGGTCGAGATCCCGGGAAAGACGGGGCCGACCGTCGTCAAGGCGGACGAGAGCCCGCGGAAGGACACGACCGTCGAGGTGCTGGCCAAGCTGAAGCCGGTGTTCCGGAAGGACGGCCGGGTCACGGCCGGGAACGCGCCGGGATTGAACGACGGCGCGAGTGCGCTGGTCGTCACGTCGAAGGCCTACGCCAAGGCGCACGGGCTCAAGGTGCTGGCGCGGATCACCGGGTATGCCACCGGTGGCGGAGAGCCGAAGGACCTCTTCTTCGCGCCGATCCAGGCGGTGCAGAACTTGATGAAGAAGACCGGGATGAAGATCGGCGATTACGGGCTGATCGAGGCCAACGAGGCCTTCGCGGTCCAGGCCATCGCCGACGGGCGCGGGCTCGGCTGGGACTGGGACCGCGTCAACGTCAATGGCGGCGCCGTGGCGCTCGGCCACCCGATCGGCGCCAGCGGCGCCCGGGTGCTCACCACCCTGCTGTACGCGATGGCCGACCGGAAGGTCGCGACCGGCCTCGCCACTCTCTGTCTTGGCGGCGGCAACGCCGTGGCCCTCAGCGTGGAGATCGGATGATGACGACGGAATCCCGGACCCAGGCCGCCGTGGCGGGCGTGGCGCAGGCCGGGGCGATGCAGCTCACGCTCCGCCGGACCATCGCCGTCGTCGGCGGGGCGGCGCTCGTGGCGCTCGCCTCGCAGTTCGCGATCCCGCTCCCGTTCACGCCGGTGCCGGTGTCCCTCGAAGGGGGCGCCGTGCTCCTGGTGGGCGGGCTCCTCGGCTGGCGCTACGGCGCCCTCTCGCTCCTGACCTTCCTGGCGGCCAGCGCCGTGGGGATGCCGGTCTTTGCCAACGGCAGCTTCGGGCTCGTCAAGCTGCTCGGGCCCACCGCCGGGTACCTCTTTGCCTTCCCGGTGGCCGCGGCGGTCGTCGGGCGGGTGGCGCGCCCCGGCGCGCTGGTGCGGTCGATCGGCGCGGCGCTCCTCGGGATGGTGATCATTCACCTCGGCGGGTGGGCCTGGCTCGCGGTCCTCACCGGCAGCGCCGCCAAGGCCTTCACCTGGGGCTCGGCCCCCTTCATCGTGAGCGACCTGCTCGCGGTCGGCATCGCCGGCGGGCTCACCGCCCGGCTCGGCGGACGGACCCGCCGACTCGTTTGACCCAGGCGCCGGTGTCCCGTTCGATGGCGATCATCTGGACGGTCGCCTTCTTCGGGCTCGGCATCATCCTCGCGTCGGTCGCGGGCCTCGGGGCCCACGCCATCGGCGTCGGCGAGCTGGGCTCGGAGATCATCGGCGAGCTGGTCGGGTTCGGCATCGCCACCTACGTCATCGGCGTCCACGCCCTCAAGCTGGACGCCGTTTCGCTTCGGTATGCCGGGGTGGGGCGGCGCGGGCGCGGATTCGGCGTCGGGCTCGGCGCCGGGGTGGGCCTCGCCGCGCTGGCGATGGCGCTCGCGCTCCCGGTCGGCGCGGCGTGGGGACGCGCGGCGGGATCCGCGGGCGGCTGGGTCGAGGCGGCCGCCAGCACCGCGGCGGTGCTCCTGCCGGCGGCGTTCGCCGAGGAACTCATCTTCCGCGGCGTGGGGCTGGTGGCGCTGGCCGGTGCCTTTGGCCGGTGGCCGGCGATCATCGCCATCGCGGTCGTGTTCGGCGCGGCGCATCTCGGCAATGCGCACGTGACCGCGCTCGCCGTCGGCAACATCGTGCTCGCCGGCGTGTTCCTC
>DATIEF010000260.1:0-2902 GCA_035455865.1 Gemmatimonadales bacterium
GGCGGCGCACTTCTCGCAGAGATGCACCACGGTGACCTGGTCGTCCGCGATCTGGGTCAGGTGGACCACCGCCTCCCGTTCCCCGCACTGCTCGCACTGCATCAGACCCCCGCCGCCGGGGCGAGCCGCCCCTCGTGGAGGGCCAGCACCCGGTCGGCGCGCGCGGCGAGCAGCGGATTGTGGGTCACCACGACGACGGCGGTGCCGGCGCGGCGGGTGAGGCCAGCGAAGAGGTCGTGCAGGAGCTCGCCGTTGTGGGCATCGAGGTTCCCCGACGGCTCGTCGGCCAGGATCACGGCCGGGTGCGCCACCAGCGCCCGCGCCACCGCGACCCGCTGCTGCTCCCCGCCCGAGAGCGCGGCGGGCCGATGGGCCAGGCGGTCTCCCAGTCCCACCGACTCCAGCAGTTCCCGGGCCCGCGCCGACGCGCGGGCTTCCGGCTCACCCGCGATCAGCAGCGGGAACATCGCGTTCTCCAGGGCGCTGAACTCCCGCAGGAGATGGTGGAACTGGAACACGAAGCCGAGCTTCCGGTTCCGGATCTCCGCCAGGTCCTGGTCGGACACCCCCGCATACGACCGCCCTTCGAGCAGCACATCGCCGCCGCTCGGCCGGTCGAGCGCACCCAGCAGGTGCAGCAGGGTGCTCTTCCCGGCCCCGCTCGACCCCACGATGGCCACGAACTCGCCCGCCGCGACCGCGAGGTCCACGCCCTCGAGGACGTGGACCGCGCCGCCATCGACCTCCGGATAGCTCTTGCAGAGGCCCCGGGCCTCGAGGATGGGCGGTGTCATTCGTGGCGGATCGCGTCGACCGGCGTCAGCCGCGCCGCCGCGCGGGCCGGGTAGATCGTCGCGGCGATCGAGAGCCCCATGCTGACCGCCACGACCACCAGGACGTCGAGCGGCTCGACCCGGATGGGGAGGTGGTCGATGAAGTAGACCGCCGGGTTGATGTGGATGAGGCGCCAGCGGTCCACCGCAAGGGCCACGAGAAGCCCGCCCGCGAGCCCGGTCACGACCCCGGTGGCGCCCACGCCGGCGCCCTGGGCCAGGAAGATGCGGCCGATGGCGCCGGGCCCGAGGCCCATCGCCTGGAGGATCCCGATCTCGCGGGTCTTGTCGGTCACCACCATCGTGAACGTTCCCACGATGTTGAATGCGGCGACGATCATGATGAAGAAGATGACGAGGCCCATCGCCAGCTTCTCGAGCTGGAGCGCCCCGAAGAGGTTGGCATTCTGCGCCTGCCAGTCGAGGCTCCGGTATGGATAGCCAAGAGAGTCGACCAGCCGCTTGCCGACGGCGGGGGCCTGCCACGGGTCGGCGAGCCGCAGGTCCACGGCCGACACCGCCTGGCCCAGGCCGGTGAACTGCTGTGCCACCGGGAGCGACATCACGACGAAGCCGTCGTCGTAGAGGTACATCCCGGTGTCGAAGATCCCCGTCACCTCGAACTGCCAGAGCCGGGGCACCGCCATCCCGAGGGCGCGGTTGACCTTGGCGGCCCCGGGCGGGATGAGCCGGACGACGTCGCCGACGCCGACGTTGAGCCGGGTGGCGAGGCGGCGCCCCAGCACGATCCCGGCATCGACGCCCGGCCGGTCGGGCTGGAAGCGAAGGTCGCCGGCGGTCATCGCCTGCGGCAGCTGGTTGACGGCGGAGGCCCCGGAGTCGGGCTCAAGGCCCACCACGTGGACCGTGGCCACGTAGTCCGCGCCGGCGGTGATGATCGATTCGCTGAGGACCTCCGGGGCGGCGGCCACGACGGCGGGGTCGCGGTGCACGACGTCGAGGACCCGGTGCCAGTCGTCGATCCGGAGGCCGTTGCCGTAGGTCAGGATGCGGAGGTGCGGGGAGGCGACGAGGATCCGGTCGCGGAGCTCGTCCCGGAGGCCGTTCATCACGCTGAGGACCACCACCAGCGCCATGACGCCGACGGCCACCCCGCCGGTGGCGATGACGGCCTGGAGCGACGCGCCGCGGGTGCGGCGGCGCCCCTGGAGGTACCGGCGCGCCACGCGGCGCTCGAGCGGAGTGGGCCAGCGGAGGAGCGCCCGGAATCCGTTCAGCATCGGCGCGCCGCCGCCGCCGCGCTCACGTCGCGGCCCCGTCGGTGCCCTGCTCCGGTCGCATGGCCGGGAAGAGGATCACGTCGCGGATCGAGGGCTGGCCCGTGAGGACCATCACCAGCCGGTCGATGCCGAGCCCCATGCCCCCGGTGGGCGGCATGCCGTATTCGAGGGCCCGGAGGTAGTCGGCATCGTACTGCTGCGCCTCGTCGTCCCCGGCGGCGCGCTGGCGCACCTGGTCCTCGAAGCGCGCCCGCTGGTCGTCGGGGTCGTTGAGCTCGCTGAACGCGTTGGCGATCTCGCGCCCTTGAATGAAGAGCTCGAACCGCTCGGTGAGGGCCGGGTCCTCCCGGTGCACCTTGGCGAGCGGGGAGAGCGCCTTCGGGTAGTCGATGACGAACGTGGGCTGGATGAGGGTCGGCTCGAGGAAGACCTTGAACACCTCGTCGAGGAGCCGACCGCCTGCGAGGGCCGCCGCCGCGTCGGCCGGCGTTCCGGCGGCCACGAGCCGCGCCCGCAACTCGGGCTCGGACGCGGTCCGGAGGTCGACGCCCGCCGTGCGCGCCACGCCCTCCAGGAACCGCACGCGGGGCCACGGCGGCGTGAAGTCGAGGGTCGCGCCATCGCGCTCGAGGGTGAGCCTCCCGGTGCACTCGCGCACGACGCCGCTCACCAGCGCCTCGGTGAGCGCCATGATGTCCCGGTAGTCGGCGTACGCCTGGTAGCACTCGAGCATCGTGAATTCGGGATTGTGGCTCCGGTCCATCCCCTCGTTCCGGAAGTCGTGCCCGATCTCATACACCCGCTCGAGGCCGCCCACGATCAGCCGCT
>DATIEF010000261.1:0-2168 GCA_035455865.1 Gemmatimonadales bacterium
GGGGGCCGGGTGCCTCGGTGGTCGCCCCGCGGGTGCCGCCCACGGTGCTGCCGCGTCCAGCGGCGCCACCGGCGGCACCGAGTCCGGGGCGGCCGGACAGCGTTTCCGCCGGCCAAGGCCGGGACTTCGGCATCGTGGCGCCCGGGCTCGGGCGGGCCAGGCTGTGGGTGCAGCCGCTCCCGCTCGAGCCCAAGGCGCTGGCGCAGGCGCTCTCCAGCGGCGACGTCCGCCTGGTCGACAGCGCCATCACGGTCATCGTGCAGCACTACCTCGACTCGGTGGCCACCGCGCCCGACCGGGACCGCGGCCCGCCGGACTGGACCACCCAAGTGGCCGGCACCAAGTTCGGGCTCGATGCGAAGAACATCTACGTGGCCGGCCTCAAGATCCCGACCGCGGTGCTGGCGCTGCTGAAGCTGCCGGGTGCCAACGAATCGCGGGTGTTCGACCGGAGCTTCGGCCTGATGCAGGAGGACCTGCACCGCGCCGCCTCCCGCGCGGCGACGCTCGAGGAGTTCCGCGAGTCGGTGCGCGAGCTCCGGGCGGAGCGCCAGCGGCAGCACGACCTCGAGGAGAACCGGAAATTGTCGCCCACAGACTCCGCCGCGCTCCGCCCGGTCGTCAAGCCGTGACGCTCTTCGACACCGACCTGACCGTGGTGCTGGTGCACGGCGCGGAGGGGCGCGCTGCCGAGCGGGACCGGGGGTTGGCGCTGCGGCTGCAGGACGAGGTGGCCCAGCGGGGGCGGCGCGCGGTGGTGGTCTCGGACGCGGTGTACGATGACCACCCGGCGCTCCACCCGAGTGCCGTCATCGCCATCGGCGGGCCCGGGGTCAACCGCCTGAGCGCGGAGCTCCTGCCGGCGCTCCCGGCGGTGTGGGCGCAGGACGACAAGGTCTTCGTGCAGGCCGCGCGGGACACGATGCCGCCGCGGGCGGTGGTGTGGGGGATGGACGCGGACGCCACCGCGGAGGCGGTCGAGGCGTTCGTCTTCCACGGGGAGCTTGACCGGCTCCTGGGCGGCCTCTGGCGGATTCCGCGCAAGTCGCTAACCTGAGACGAGGACCCGCCGGTCGGCGGGGGCCTTCCCGATCTCCGAGGCCGATCCCGATGCGCGTCCGTGCCCTGTTCGCCCTGGCGCTCCTGTCACTCGCCACCTGCACCAACGACCTGCCCGTGGGGCCCGGCGCCGCCGGACGCGGCGAGCTGGCCATCCGACCGGTCTTTCCCGCCAGCTTCGGCGTCTTTGCCCAGGCCCTCTCGATCGACGCCGCCAGGGTCTCCGCCACCCGCCCGGGCGATACCGTCGTCGTGTTCCAGCAGACGGTGACCTTCAACCCGAACGACAGCGTGCTCGCCCTGGCGGTCAAGGTGCCGTTCACCGCCGACACGGCGACCTTCGACGTGACCCTCACCTTCCTTTCAAAGGCGGGGGTGCCGCTCTTCCAGAGCGTCTTCCCGTCGCTCGCACTCTCGCGCTCGGCCCCCGCGACGCCGGTCGACTTCTCGGTGACGTACATCGGGCCCGGCGACAGCGCGGTCGCCGTGTCGGTCTCCCCCAACGTCGACACAGTGAGCGCCGATACCACGCTCCAGTTCAGCATCTCTGGCATCAATGCCAACCAGACGCCGGTGACGCAGTTGTACGTCCACTGGAGCAGCTCGAATCCGTCGGCGCCGATCGACGCCACGGGCAAGCTCAAGGGACCGGGTGTCGCGGGGCAGACGGTGGTGCACGCGCTGGTCCCGAGCCTGTACGGCACGCTCCAGGACTCGGCGGTCATCACCTTCGTCGGCCCCCCGCCGCCGGCGGCGGGATCGTTCCACGGATCGGTCGTGGACGGCACCACCCAGCTCGGGATCGCGGGCGCCACGGTGCAGGCGTCGCTGCCCGGCGTCGCCACCCCGTATACTGCCACGTCCGCCGCCGACGGGTCCTTCTCCCTTGGCCCGCTCCCCGCCGGGACGTACGACCTTTCGCTCAGCGCCAGCGGCTACACCGGCACCAGGTACCTGGCGGCCGTGATGCCCGCCGCGACCGGCCTGGTCGTCTCGCTCCCGCCGGTGCCGCTCGCCACGGTCACGGGAAAGCCCGGCGCCCTGTCGGGGACGGTGCTCGACGCGCAGACCGGCGCTCCGCTCCCGGGAGCCGCCGTGCTCCTCGAGAG
>DATIEF010000262.1:0-5396 GCA_035455865.1 Gemmatimonadales bacterium
GCGACCAACCTATCACCTGCCGGGTCCGGGCGCGGTGACCGCCCTCACCCCCGGTCGGTGCCGCCGGTCGCTCCCGGACCCCAGTCGTCCTCCGGCGCCTCCTCCTCCGGATCGCCCGGGCGCTCCCGGTCACGGGCCCACCGCTCCGCCCGCTCGAGCTCCGCCCGGTCGGGGGGCTCGACGGCTTCGGTCTCCCACGGCTCCACCGCGGGGCGCCGACGGGGCCGGAGGATCCAGCTCGCCAGGGCGGCCAGCAGGACGCCCGCCGCCAGCAGCAGGCCGGTCATCCGCCCAGCACCTCGGTGCCGTCCTTTGTCAGCCGGTGGCTCACCAGGGGGAGCAGCGGCTCGGGCGGGCCGAAGGTGATGGCCTCGGCCAGGACCGCGAGCCCCCGTTCGATCCCGGCCCGGTCCCGGGCAAAGACGCTCGCGATCGGCTCGCCCCCCTGCACCCGGTCGCCGGGCCGCGCAGTGACCACGAAGCCGACGCTCGGGTCGACGACATCCTCCGTGCGCGTCCGCCCGCCGCCGAGTTCGATGACGCCGAAGCCGATGCGCCGCGGCTCCACCCGCGCCACGGTGCCGGCGGCCGGCGCCCGGAACACCTCCACCTCGTTCGCCTGCGGCAGGATCGACGGATCCTCGACCACCGCGGGGTTCCCGCCCTGCGCCTCGACCATCGCCTCGAAGCGTTCCGCGGCCTTCCCGGAGGCCAGCGCCTGCTCGAGCCGCCGGCGGGCATCGGCCCGGTCCCGGGTGGTCCCCGCCACCAGGAGCATCTCGGCGCCCAGGGCGTACGTCACCTCCATCAGGTCCTCCGGGCCCTGGCCCTGGAGCGCCATGATGCATTCCTCGATCTCGAGCGCATTCCCGCAGGCGCGCCCGAGCGGACGGTCCATCGCGGTCACGAGCGCGACGGTCCGGCAGCCGCGCGATTCCCCCACCTGGATCATCGTCCGCGCGAGCGTGAGCGACTGCTCCAGCTGGGTCAGGAACGCGCCGCTCCCGCTCTTCACGTCGAGGACGAGCCCGGTGAGCCCCTCGGCCAGCTTCTTCGACATGATGCTCGCGGTGATGAGCGGCACGCTCGCGACCGTGCCGGTCACATCACGGAGCCCGTAGAGTTTCTGGTCGGCCCGCGCCACCTCCGGGCTCGCCATCAGCATCGCGACACCGAGCCGCCGGGTCTGTTCCTCGGCCTCGCGGAGGGTGAGCCCGACGCGGAAGCCCGGGATCGACTCGAGCTTGTCGACGGTGCCGCCGGTGTGCCCCAGACCGCGGCCCGACATCATCGGCACGGCGACCCCGCACGCCGCGACCATCGGCGCCAGGATGATGGAGACCTTGTCGCCGACGCCGCCGGTGGAGTGCTTGTCGACGCGGGGCGTGGTCCAGCCGTCGAACCGGAGCCGGTCGCCCGAGGCGAGCATCGCATCCACCAGGGCGGAGAGCTCCTCCGGCTCCAGGCCGCGCCAGACCACGGCCATCGCCAGGGCCGACATCTGGTAGTCGGGGACGTCGCCGTTGGCGTAGCCGGCGATGAGCTCGGCCCACTCGCCGGGGGTGAGGGCGCCGCCATCGCGCTTGCGTTCGATGAGCTTGGAGACGAGCATTAGTGGGTCATCCCGGTGTTCGTGTCCCGAGCGAGGAGTGCCGAATGCGACCGACCGCCCTTGCGCTTGCCACCCTCTGCGCCTTCGCCGCCCCGGCGGCGGCCCAGACCGCCGCGGAGCACATCCAGATGGGGCGGTCGGTCGAGGATCTCGATCCCGCGACCGGCCTGCAGCACTATCACGAGGCGCTGGCGCTCGACAGCACGAACTACGAGGCCCTCTGGCGCGCGTCGGACGCACTGGTGGACGTCGGCAAGCAGACGCCGGACACGGTGGCCAGCCCGGTCCGGGATTCAATGTACGCCTTGGCCGAGGTGCTCGCACGCCGGGCGGTCCAGGTCGACTCGATGGGGGCGGAGGGGCACTTTGCGCTGGCCCAGGCGGTGGGACGCGCCTCGCTCACCAAGAGCAAGAAGGAACGGGTCAAGCGCGCCAAGGAGATCCGTGACGAGGCGCTCCGGGCCATCGCCCTCGACCCGAACCACGACGGCGCCTACCACGTCCTGGGCCGGTGGAACGCGGAGATCATGCGCCTGTCCGGCCTGACCCGGTTCTTCGCCAAGACGTTCCTGGGCGGGGCGGTGTTCAACGAGGCGAGCTGGGACAACGCCCAGAAGTACATGGAGAAGGCGGTGGCGCTCAATCCCAACTACATCTACCACCACCTCGACCTGGCCGAGGTCCTCATCGACCGGGGCCAGTGGGCCGCCGCGCGCGCGCAGCTCGAGCAGGTCGAGTCGCTGCCCGTGACCGACGCGATGGACCCGACGTACAAGGCCGACGCGAAGGCGCTGCTGGCCAGGATCGCGGACAAGAAGTAGTGAGTCACAGGTCGTAAGTCGCGGGTCGCGCGTCACGGCCCGTGACCTGTGACCCGCGACCCAGACCCCATCGAGACCCGAATGACCGACGACATCCAGACGCTCAAGGCCCGCATCGAGGCCCTCGAGGCCGAACGCCGCCAGCTCCTGACGGTGGTGGAGATCCTCGAGGAGGTCGGCGGCGCGGCCCAGTTCACCGACGTGGTCCAGGCGGTCGCCCGGCGCCTGGGCGAGGCCCTGGGGCTCGACCGCTGCTCGATCTTCCTGGCCGAGAAGGGCGGCCGGTCGGCCCGGCTGGTGGCGAGCTTCGAGGACCCGAGCATCCGCAACTACATGGTCGACCTCGACCGCTACCCGGAGCTCCGGCGCGCGCTGGAGACCGGCCAGACGGTCGTGATCGCCGACGCCGAGAGCGATCCCGGGCTGCAGGGTGTCCAGAAAGCGCTCAAGGACCGGAAGGTCAAGAGCATCACCGTGGTGCCGATCAAGTGGAGGGGGGCCGCGATCGGCGCGATCTTCCTCCGCACCTTCCGGGACGGCCAGAACTTCACCGACGGCGACATCCGCTTCGTCGAGGTCGTGGCCTCGCTCACGGCCAAGGCGCTCAGGAACGCCCACCGGATCGAGCGGCTGCAGCAGCGGATCGGCGGCGAGGCGGCGCCCATCGACCCCCAGCAGGCGGTGCTGGCGGAGTTCCTCCGCCGGCTCCTGACCCAGGCGGCGGCGCGCGGCGGCCACGTGTCGATGGCCCAGGCCACGCAGGAGGAGCTGGACCGCCTGGTGGGCGTCACCCTCACCGTGCTCGCCCAGGAAGCCGACCTGCACTGACCCGCGTGGCCACCCCCGCCCAGCGCGCGGCCGGGCTTCGCGCCCGCATCGACCGCGCCAATCGCCTGTACTACGTCGCCGACGCGCCGGAGATCTCCGACGCGGAGTACGACCTCCTGGTGCGCGAGCTCCAGGCGCTCGAGCGCGATCACCCCGAACTCGCCACGCCGGACTCGCCGACCCAGCGGGTGGGGGCCGAGCCGGCGAGCGCCCTCGTCCGGCACACCCACCGGGCGCCGATGCTCTCGCTGGCCAACGCGTTCTCGCCGGAGGAGGTGGCGGCGTGGGAAGAGCGGAACGTGCGGCTCAACCCCGACGCGCCCAAGGGCGGCTACACCACCGAGGTCAAGATCGACGGCGCGGCCATCAACCTCACGTACACGCACGGCACGCTGACGATGGGCGCCACCCGCGGGAACGGCAGCGTCGGCGAGGACGTGACGCGGAACCTGCGCACCATCCCCGACGTCCCCCTGGTGCTCAAGGGGAAGGGCCATCCCGCGCTGATGGAGATCCGGGGCGAGGTGTACTTCGACCGCGAGGCCTTCCGGAAGCTCAACGCCCAGCGCGAGCGGGAGGACGAGCCGCTCTTCGCCAATCCCCGCAATGCCGCCGCGGGATCGCTCCGCCAGCTCGATCCGGAAGTGACCCGCCGGCGACGGCTCCGGCTGTTCGCGTTCCAGGTGGCGGTGGTGGAGGGCACGCTCCACGCCGCCACCCAGTGGGAGATGCTCGACCTCCTCGAGGAGTGGGGGTTCCCGGTGGAACCGCACCGGGCCCGACACCATGACCTCGCCGCGGTCCAGCGCAAGATCGCCGAGTACGAGGCGCTCCTCCCCTCGCTCCCGTTCGACGCCGACGGCGTGGTCGTCAAGGTGAACTCGCTCGCGATGCAGGAAGACCTGGGCGTCGTCGGCGGCCGGGACCCGCGCTGGGGGGTGGCGCGGAAGTTCGCGCCCGAGGTCGCGCGCACCACGCTCCTGCGCATCGGGCTCAGCGTCGGCCGGACGGGCGCCGTGACCCCGTATGCCGACCTGGAGCCGGTCGAGGTCGGCGGCGTCACGGTGTCGTCGGCCACGCTCCACAACGAGGACCAGATCGCCCAGAAGGACATCCGCGAGGGCGACGAGGTCGAGGTGATGCGCGCCGGCGAGGTGATCCCCCAGGTCCTCGGCCCCACGGAGGCGGCCCGGGAGCGGCACGGCCGGCACCGCGCCTGGCACCCGCCGACCCGCTGTCCCCACTGCCACAGCACGCTGATCCGTCCCGAGGACGAGGTCGTCCGCTACTGTCCCAACGTCTCCTGCCCCGGGCGGGTCCGGGAGGGGATCATCCACTTCGCCAACCGCGACGCGATGGACATCCGCGGGCTCGGCGACGAGCGGGTGGCCCAGCTGCTCGAGGCGGGGCTCATCACCGACGTGGCATCGCTCTACCGGCTGCACGAGCGGCGGGCCGAGCTCGAGGAGCTGGAAGGATTCGGCGCCCAGAGCGCCGGCCAGCTCCTGAAGGCGATCGAGGCCTCGAAGGCGCGCCCGCTCTCGACGCTGCTCTTCGGCCTCGGCATCCGCCACGTGGGCAAGGGCGTCGCCCAGCTTCTGGCCCGCCGCTTTTCCGACCTCGGCGAGCTCGTCCGCGCCGACGCCGAGGAGATCGAGTCGGTGCCGGGGATCGGGCACACCATCGCCGAGGCCGTGCACCAGTTCTTCCGCGACCCGCGGAGCACGGACCTGGTGCACCGGCTCCAGAAGGCCGGCGTCAACTTCACCGAGCCGGGCGCAGCCGGCGCCGACGGCCCGCTGAGCGGCCGGACCTATGTGCTGACCGGAACTCTTCCGACCCTGGCCCGTAAGGAAGCGGCCGCCCTCATCGAGCAGGCCGGGGGTCGGGTCGGCGGAAGCGTCACCAAGCAGACCGACACCGTCGTGGCGGGAGACGACGCCGGCGCCAAGCTCGAGCGGGCCCGCGAACTCGGCATCGAGATCATCGACGAGGCCGAGCTCAAGCGGCGAGCGGTAAGGCGGTAAGGCGGTAAGGCGGACGATCGCGCCAGCGTCACCGATCGCAAGGCCTCACGTGCAGGACCAACGACCAACGTCCACCGACCCAGAGGTACCCGCATGCGCCGTCTCCTG
>DATIEF010000263.1:0-4594 GCA_035455865.1 Gemmatimonadales bacterium
CGGCGGTGTCGGTGGTGGCCACGGCACCCGGGGTCTCGAGGGAGTCGGGGAGGAGCGCCGAGTCGCGATGGCGGTAGCGGGCCTCCTGCGCGGCGAGGCGCGGAACGCCCGCGCTCGCAAGGAGGAGCAGGAGCGCCGCGCCGCCGCGGGTCACGCGGTCTCCCGTCCCAGGCTGTTCTTGTAGAGGAGCATCAGCCCCGCGATGGGCGCCAGGATGAGGCCGAAGAAGAACCAGATCCAGGCATTCCGGCGGGTGGTCTGGGCCCAGTAGGCGGTGAAGATCCCGAACAGGAAGGTGACGAACCCGGTGCTGGCGAAGTTGCCGGTCTCGACGAGCGTGGTCATCGGTCCTCCGGTGCGTGGTGGTGGCTGCCGACGTGCCGCGTCATTGCGCCAACCGGTGGAGCGCCTCCCCGGTCAGCCGGTAGGTGATCCAGTCGCCCATCGCCACGGCGCCGAGCGACTCGTAGAAGGCGATCGCCGATCCGTTCCAGTCGAGCACCGCCCACTCGAAGCGGCCGCAGTCGCGCTCCACCGCGAGCCGGGCCAGGTGGCGGAGCAGCGCCTTGCCGATGCCCCGCCCGCGGAACTCCGGAAAGACGAAGAGATCCTCGAGATACAGCCCGCGGCGGGCGAGGAAGGTGCTGTAATTATGGAAGAAGAGAGCGAACCCGGCGGGGCGGTCGTCCTGGAATGCCAGCACGACTTCCGCCTGCGGCGTGGCGCCAAAGAGCGTCGAGCGGAGGCGTTCTTCGGTGGCGACGCATTCGTGGGCCAGGCGTTCGTACTCCGCCAGGCCGCGGATCAGGGTGAGGATCAGCGGGACGTCGGCGGCGGTGGCGGGGCGGAGGGAGAGGGGCATAGGGGAAGGATAAAAGGTCAGCTCCGCAGGGGCGGCGCAAGCGCCGTCCGGACGACCTCCCCCCCGACCCCCTCTCCCTCATCATCACTGTCACCCCGCTCGGTAATGCGGGCGGCGCATGCGCCGCCCCTGCGTGACATGCGCCCCTGCGCGTCATGCGCCCATCTTCCTCACCCGCCTCACCACTTCCTCCCGCACCGACTCCGGCGCCAGCACCTCCGCGTCCGGCCCGTACTGCAGCACGTGGCGCACGGCCCATTCGGGATCCGCCATCGGGTGCTCCAGCACCAGGGACCCGTCCCTCTCGAGCGGCCGGCTCACCCGCTCCGCGATCCACCGCGCGATCCGCGGCGAGTACCGCACCCGGAGCGTCACCGCGTCCCGTGCCACGAACATCCGCCCGTCGCGCAGCACGGCATCGAGCGAGAACTCGGCCGGCACGGTGAACCTGCTCGCCGTCACCTTGTGCTTCGTGATCCGGTCGAGCCGGAAGATCCGGAGCCCGCTCACCTCGCGGCAATGCGCCACCAAATACCACATCCCCGCGTTCCAGAGCACCGCGTAGGGGCACACCGTCCGCTCCTCGACACCCTTCCGCCCGCTCCCCTGATAGGTGATCCGCGACACCCGCAGTTCCTGCACCGCCTTTCGCAGCTCGGACAGCAGAGCCAGGTCGAGCTCCGGTCCCGGCTCGGCGGCGGTCGGACCAAGCCCATCGGCGGTGGGGAGGCGGAGGATCGCGTCGCGGAGGCGCTTCCGTGCGCGGTCCGGGACGGCGCGCTCCTCCGGCGGCGTCTCCGTTTCCACCAGCGCCAGTCCCAGCTCGAGTGCGGCGAGCTCGCGTCCGGTGAGCCGCATCGGGCGGCGGAAGGGCGTGGTGGTGAGCGCCGCGCCGGAGTGGCCGAGCTCGATCCGGAGCGACTCGACGAAGCCACCGGGCCCGTCGTCGCGATGGGCGATGGTGCGAAGGTCGGCGATCACGTCCGCCACCGACACGCCGCCCTTCCGGGCGATCTCGGCGTAATCGTGGGCCTTCCCGTCGGCCAGGAGCGGAAGGAGCCGGAGGAGCCGTTGGAACTGCTCGATCGCCTGGTCAGGCATCGACCCCTCCATACACCTGCGCCACCGCGCGCGCCTCGGCGCGGAAGGCGTCCACGACCGCGGGAGGCGAGAGGGGACGCGCGGTGCCGGCGAACGAGAGGAGCCAGCGGACGAAGCTGTCCATCCGGCGCACCTCGAAGCGGCGGCGGTCGGGGTGTCCGGCCACCGGTGTCCCGAGCCGAGCGCCGGCGGCGGTGGCGCCGTCGCCGGGGTCGAACGCCACCTCCACCTCGATGGCGGCGGCGTCGGTGAGCTCCCACGGCTTCCGGTCGCGGGCGTGGGCGGAGATGTCGAAGGCCTTCGGGATCTCGTACTGCGCCTTGTTGCGCGAGGTGCCGAGCGGGCGGACGCGGGAGATGCGGGAGAGGCGGAAATTCTTGACCGGGCCGTCGGGTTCCGCATCGTCCACCGCGGCCAGGTACCAGTGCGCGTTGAGGAAGAAAAGGCCGTAGGGGCGGGCCGTGCGTTCCGAGCTCCGGTCGCGGCCGATGGCGTAGTAGGTGAAGGTGACGCGCTGGCGGTGCACCAGCGCTTCCATCAGCGGTGTGAATGCGGCCGATTCGGCGCCGCCGTCGGCAGGGGGCGGCGTGGCGCCGGAGGGCTCGAGGGCGGGGAGGTCGAGGGCCAGCTTCCGCACCGCGCGGTCGGCGTCGGCGGTGAGGTCGGGGAGCCGGAGCGCGTGGACCCGTTCCACCGCGTGGCGGAGCGCCTCCACCTCGTCGGGCTCGAAGGTGAGGGTGGTGAGGGCGCGGTAGCCGTCGCGATCCACCGTGCGGGGGACACGGGTGCGGCCGTCCACCACCGTCGCGAGGTAGGGGAGGTAGAAGTCGGCGGCGCGGAGGCGGTAGCCGGTGAACTCGTCGCGGGTGACGGTCTCGATCGGGACGCCGAGGGCGCGGAGCTCGTCCTTGTCCCGCTCGAACATCCGCCGGAGGGCGGTCTTGGAGCGGCTCCGGCCGTAGGCGGGGACCAGGTCGCGGAGCTCCTCGAGCGACACCGCCGACTGGCGGGTGAGGAGGGTGGCGACGAGATCGATCCAGCGGCGGAGCTTGGTGGTCACGCCATCGACCGCAGCAGGGCGAGCAGTTTCACCATCACCAGCGTGTCGTGCCCGCAGTAGTCGAGCAGTTCCTGGCGCCACCGCGCCCGCTCGGCGGCGGGCACCGTGTCGGGCGCGAACATCAGCTTGTGCAGCCGCACGCTCGCGAGCATCCCCTCGTTCACCGGGAGGTTCCCGTAGGCGTCCTCCGGCGGGAGGAGGGTGTTCACCACCGGCTTGAGGCTGTAGCTGCCGAGGAAGTCGGGGTGGTAGAGCGCCGCGCGGTAGGCCCCCTCGAGGTCGGTGAGGCGGGCGATCACGTCGGTGAGCTCCGCCTTGAGCGCCGGCGCCCCGATGGCGAGTCGCTCGAGGCACCCCTTCTCCATCGAGGCGTGCCAGACGACCACGATATCGGCGTCGGCGCACGCGTCGACCACCGCCTGGGCGCAGGCGGGGCGCGGATCCTCCGGGCCCGAGGCGATCCAGGCGTGGTGGGTCAGCGTCCCGTCGCGGGTCGCCACGTGACAGCTCATCTGCACCGGGATCTGCTCGTACGGACGGCACCCGTCCCACACCGGCACCGCCTCGCCGACGGTCTCGAAGTCGAGATAGGCGATCCGGTCGACGTCATAGGCCGCGAGCGCCGCACGGAGCGCGGGGCGGTCCACCGTCATCTCCCCCCGCAGCACTGCGGCGCGCTGCACCTCCTGCCGGTCAGTGAGCTTGAAGTCGGGTGGGATGTCGTGGATCGTGACGATCCCGTTGGCCCGGAAGTGCTTCTTCTTCGTGTGGTGGAGGTTCATCAGGGTGCCCACGTGATGCCTGGGCACGTCCTTCCAGCACCGGTCGATGAAGGGGCAGTCGTACGGCGAGGTGCAGTGGTCGCCGATCGGGACGTCGGGCTCGGACCCCGCGAGCATCTCGAGCTGCCGGCGCACTTCCGGGCCCACCGTGGGAAGGAGCGCGTCGGTCTCCTCGGTGGCCGGAGTGCGAGTGAAGAGGTCGTCGAGCTTGGGGGCGACGCATTGGTTGTTGAGGTGCATCAGCTGCGCCTCGGCCACCGGCACGCCAACGCCGTCGAGCACCCAGCGCTGCACGGCGATGTCGGGGAGATGCTCCTCCTTGAGCTTGGTGGACGACTTCACCTCCACCAGGCGGAAGGAGCCGCCGATCCGCTCCAGGCCGTCCACCGCCGCGAACACCCCCTGGTGCTCGAACGAGGCCTCGAAGATCCGCTCCGCCCCGCTCTTCATCGCCTCGACGGTCTGCTGCACCTTGGCCGACTTGTTCCAGTATTCCGCCTCGATGAGGGTGCCCGGCCCGAGGTAGGTGCGCGCCAGCTCCCCCACGCGCGTCCCGGTGTCGAAGGTGTGCTGCTGCACCTCGTCCACCACGAGCTCCTCGGCGTCAGGTTCGTGGACCTTGAGCCAGAGCTGCTTGTGGCACTGGAGGCCGGTGGTGAATCGGGTCTTGCTCAGGGTGATGGGGCGGGGCATGAGTACCATCCAATGTTCAGCGTGTGGGGATGTGCGCAAGATGGTGGGTGGGTGTGACAGGCCGGTGGGGGTCCGCAGGGGCGGCGCATGCGCCGC
>DATIEF010000264.1:0-3176 GCA_035455865.1 Gemmatimonadales bacterium
GTGATGAAGCTCGACGGGATCCCCACCGAGATCGGCGCCATCATGGACCCGATCGGCAATGCCGTCCACACGGCGCTCGAGGGGATGGTGGCGGGGAACTCGGTGTTCGTGCTCGGCTGCGGGCCGATCGGGTGCTTCGCGGTCGGCATCGCCAGGTCGGCCGGCGCGTCGGTCGTCATCGCGAGCGACTTCAACCCGGTCCGCCGGGAGCTCGCGCGGAAGATGGGCGCCGACCATACGCTCGACCCGGCGGCGGTGGACATCCCCGCGCAGGTGCGCGAGCTCTCGGGCACCGGAGGCGCCGACCTCATCTGTGAGATGAGCGGGCACCCGACCGGCCATCAGCAGGCCTTCGCCTCGGTGCGCCCCGGCGGGCGGATCAACTTCCTCGGCACGCCGTCGAAGAACACCGAGGTCAACTTCGCCCGGGACATCATCTTCAAGGGGCTCACGCTGTACGGTGTCACCGGCCGCCGGATGTATGAGACCTGGGCGCAGATGGGCCAGCTGCTGCGGGGCGGCCGCTTCGACCCGCGGCCGGTGATCACCCATCGCTTCCCGATGGAGGGGATCGCCGAGGCCATCGGGCGCATCAAGGACGGACAGGCCGGCAAGGTGATCCTGGAGATCGCGCAATGAACGGGACGCTCGAAGGGCGCATCGAGGCCGAGCTCGCGGGGTTCAAGCGGGACGGCGTGTACAAGCGGCTCAACTACCTCGAGGGTCCGCAGGGGCCGGTCGTGAAGATGGAAGGCCGGGGCGAGGTGGTGGTGCTCTCGTCCAACAACTACCTCGGCCTCTCCGACCACCCCGATGTGGTCCGGGCCGGCAAGGACGCGCTCGACCGGTTCGGCGCCGGCACCGCATCGGTCCGGTTCATCTGCGGGACGTTCACCGTGCACCGGGAGCTCGAACGGGCGTGCGCCCGGCTCGTCGGCGCGCCGGCGGCGCTCAGCTTCGTGAGCTGCTGGAACGCCAACGAAGCGGTGCCCGGCACGCTCCTCACCGAACAGGACCTGGTGCTCTCCGACCAGCTCAACCACGCGTCGATCATCGACGGGATCCGCCTGGCCAAGGCCATCACCAAGTGCCAGACCGGCGTGTACGCCCACGCGGACCTCAAGGACCTCGACGAGAAGCTCGCGGCCGCGAAGGATCGCCGGGTCAAGCTCGTCATCAGCGACGGCGTGTTCTCGATGGAGGGGGCCATCTGCAAGCTCCCCGACCTCCTCGAGGTCTGCCGCAAGCACGGCGCGGTGCTGATGCTGGACGACTCGCACGCGACCGGCGTCCTGGGCCGGACCGGACGGGGCACCGCCGAGCACTTCGGGCTGGTGGGCGAAGTGCCGATCATCACCTCGACGCTGGGCAAGGCGCTGGGCGGCGCGGCCGGCGGGTTCGTCGCCGCGAGCGATGCGGTGTGCGACTACCTGACCCAGCGGGCGCGGCCCCAGCTGTTCTCAAATGCGCTCCCGCCCACCGTGGCGGCGAGCGCGCTCCGGAGCATCGAGGTGCTGGAGCGGGAGCCGGCGCGGGTCGAGACGCTGCGCCGGAACGCCACCTACTTCCGGGAGCAGCTCCTCGGACTCGGCTTCAAGCCGCTGGCCGGCGAGACGCCGATCATCCCCGTCATCCTGGGCGAGACCGCGAAGGCGATCCAGATGAGCGAAGCGCTCCTCGATGAAGGAGTGTTCGTGACCGGATTCGGCTTTCCGGTGGTGCCGCAGGGACAGGCGCGGGTGCGCTGCCAGATCTCCGCGGGACATACCCGCGCGCACCTCGACCGGGCCCTGGAGGCGTTCAAGAAGGCGGGCCGCAAGCTGGGGCTTATCTGACCCACCTCAAGTAGTTTCGTAGTTCGGTCCGTTAACTGCTTATCCCCGAACGGCCTAGGAGACCTACCCCCGGGCCATTCGGGGCTAGCTTTTTTGGCGGGGTCTTCCTATTGTATGGGGTATCCCCCCGGGGTCGCCGGCGGGGATTCGGCCACGGAAGTGCCACTCCCACAACGACTTGATGCCCGTCAGGTGGCGCCGGGACCGGACCATCACGGAGGAAGACCGATGAGGATGCTGAGCCGTTCGATCGCGCTTGGGCTTCTGGCCGCCACCGTGGTGTCGATGCCGGCGTGGGCCCAGGGCTCCCAGAGGTACACGCTCTACTTCGGTGGCCAGGGCGGGCTGATGAGCGTCAAGAACGGTGATGCGGCCGGCAAGCGTGACTTCATGGCCACGGCCGGCGCGCACCTGCTCGTGACCGGCGCCCGGAGCGGCCTGCTCTTCTCGGTCGACCAGACCTTCGGCACCAACAAGGCCGGCACCATCAACTCGGTGGTGGTCGACAGCTTGGGGAACGTGTCGTCGACCAACATCGCCGCCACGTACACCGGCGTCCGGCGGTACACACTTGCCGTGCTCCTCTTCCCGGTCCAGCACTCGATCATCCAGCCGTACGTCGGGTTCGGCGGCGGCATCCAGCACGCCACCGGGATCACCCCCGGCGGCCACGTGTCGGCATCGCTCGGCACCCAGGGGTTCCTGACCGCCATCGGCGGCCTCGAATTCCGGATCGCCGGCGTGTCGGCGTTCGGTCAGGCGCAGATCACCTCGGCGCCGTCCGCCCACACGATCCGGACGGACCTGTTCAACAAGAGCACCGAGTATGACACCGGCTCGCTCTTCCAGGAGGCGTCGTACAGCGTGATGGCGGGGATCCGGCTGAGCCTCGGCAACGCGCGCAGCAGCGGCGGCCCGTCGAGCTACTGACCGCCGGCGCTTCCCGCCTTCCCTTCCACCGCCCGCCGGTCCTCACGACCGGCGGGCGGTCGGTCGTGAGGCCCAGGGCGTCCCCGTGGCGACGAACCGCAGCGGCCAGTCGACCGCCTTGGAGATGCCGATCCGCGGCGTGACGGTGACGTCGGGCGCCGGCGCACCCGCGAAGACCTGCGCCCACGAACCTCGCATCGGCCGGCCGTCGAGGCTCCGGTCGATGGCAAGGGCCTGGCAGAGCTTCCCCGGGCCGTTGGCCAGGAGGCGATCCCCGACCCCGCCCCGCCGACGGCGCATCCCGGGCACGCCGCCGAGCGGTTCCACCGCGCGCAGCAGCACCGCCGACCCGGGGGGCCGGCCGCCGGCGGTCAGGTTGGCGCACCAGTGGATGCCGTAGGACCGATAGAT
>DATIEF010000265.1:0-2931 GCA_035455865.1 Gemmatimonadales bacterium
CGCGATCCCTTCGACATCGTGCGTGGTGAACCCGCTGTCGGCGGAGAATCGCTCCATCATCCGCCGCATCACGTCGTCGAGGGAGTGCTCGCCGTGCGTGGCGGACCGGATCCGGAGGTCGAGTAGGGCGCCGAGGATCTCGCCCTGCAGGTGGGTGCTGAGGAGGTAGTCGCCGAGGTTGCCGGGCACGTCATTGGCAACGCGGCTCACCTGCTCGGCCGTGTACCTGGTGTACCCGTCCTCCCGCGCGAGATACCGTTCCATCAGCCGCGCCAGGTGGTCGGTGCGCGTGGAGTCCTCGACCGGGAGGCCGGCGCGGCGGAGGAGGAGGTCGGCGTAGTACATCGCGAACCCCTCTCCTACCCAGAGCCCCGACGTGGGACGCGGGGCGCGGTACGTCACGTCCCCTGAGCCCGCGGGCCGGATCCGCAGGAGGTCCCAGGTGTGGAAGTATTCGTGCGCGATCTCTTCCAGCAGCCCCGTCGGGTCCTTCGCGAGCCCCGCGCTCGGCGCGCCCAGCGTGAGCGAGTTCAGGTGCTCGAGCGCGCCGTAGGCGTTGTCCTGGAAGAGGAAGGTGTATTCGCGGTACGGAGCCCGCCCGAAGATCGCGATGGCCTGGCGGACCACGCTCTCGATACCACGCGAGAACGTGAGCGTGTCGAACGGCGCCGCGTCGGTGAGGGACCAATACGCGATCCGGTGCGGCACGCCGTCGACGAAGAAGTGCCGCTCGCTGAACTTCCCGATCAGGATCGGCGAATCGACCAGCACCCCCACCGTCGGCGCAAAGAAGGTGCGGTCATCGGACGTGGGGGCGAGCCCGGTCGCGGCGTTCCACCCTCCCGGGAGGTCGAGCGTCACCACCGCCGGTGCCAGCGTGGCGCCCACGATGTAGAGCAGGCTCTGGGTACCGCCCACGAGCCCGCCGTCGCGCGCCAGGAAGGGCTTCCACGCGGCGCGGACCGGTTGCGGCGTCGGCAGTTCGATCCGGTAGCGGACGATGGCGCGCCCTCCCGGGGCCACGACCTGCCAGAGGGCGTCGCCCAGGCGGGTGACGACGCCTGGGCCGCCCGCGGTCTCCACCCGCAGTCCCTTGAGGTAGCGCCAGAACCGGTCGTCGTACTCCGGGTGGCGCGCCATCGCGAGGCGGAAGGTGTCGGGGAGGGCCGAGAGCCGCATCTCGACCTGGAAGCCGGAGAGGTCGGTCGAGTCGACGTGGATGACGTACTGCACCACCGGCTGGGAGGTGGCGTAGCGCACCTCGACCCCGTCGGTCGGGCGCGCCAGCGGGTTCTGGGCGCCGAGGAGGGTGGGGAGGAGCAGGAGGGCGGGGAAGGCGAGAGCTGGGCGCATAGGGTCGGCCGTCGCAGGGAAGGTAATGGAGGGCGGCGGCGCCTTGCGTCCGGCCGGGGCGCGCGTAATACTTAGTTTATGAAAGTAATGGCGGACGCCGTCTTCGAGACGTCACTCCTCGTGACCCGGCTGGTGCGGGCCGAGGCGCGGCGGAGCCGGCCTGCCGGGCTCTCGCTCTCGGCGTTCCGCGCGCTCGCGTATGTCGGCTCCTATCCTGACTGCTCGCTCACCGACCTGGCCGAGTATCTCGGGCTGCAGCTGCCCACCGCGTCGAAGCTCGCCGACCTGCTGGTCCGGCGCGGCGAGATCACCCGGCGGGAGGACGCGGCCGACCGGCGCCGCAACCGGATGGCGCTCACCCCTGCCGGGCGCGCCAAGCTCGACCTGGCGATGGGCGCCGTGCGCGAGCACCTGCAGCAGCGCCTGAGCGGGCTCTCTGCCGCGGACCAGCAGGTGGTCCTCCGCGCGATGGAGGTCCTGGGACCGCTGGTGAGTCCCGCAACGTCGCCATCCGACCCGCTCCACGCGGCCGTTCACGCGCCGCATGCGCCCACCCGCCGTGGCTGAGCCGCGCCCCGCCCCCGGCAAGTGGACCATCACCGGGACCGTCCTCACCGGGACGATGATCGCGGTGCTCGACTCGAGCATCGTCAACGTGGCGCTCCCCAACATGGCCGGCACGCTCGGCGCCACCATCGAGGAGATCACCTGGGTGGTCACGGCCTACATCCTGGCCAACGTGATCATCATGCCGATCATCGGGATGCTCTCCGCCCACCTCGGGCGGAAGAACATCTACCTGGCGAGCGTGGTCACCTTCACGCTGGCCTCGATGGCGTGCGGCGCCGCGGGGAGCATGCCGCTCATCATCTTCTTCCGGGTGCTGCAGGGGCTGGGCGGCGGGGTGCTCATCACCGTCTCCCAGGCGATCCTCCGGGAGACCTTCCCCCCGGAGGAACAGGGCTTGGCGATGGGGATCTACGGGATGGGCGTCGTGCTGGCACCCGCCTTCGGGCCCACCCTCGGCGGATGGCTCACGGATACCTATTCCTGGCCCTGGATCTTCTACATCAACGTGCCGATCGGGATCATCAACATCATCCTGGTCCAGCGCTACATCTTCGACCCGCCGTACCTGAGCCACGACAAGGGACCGATCGACTTCCTCGGCGTCGGCCTCCTGACCGTGGGGCTCGGCTCCTTCCAGCTGATGCTCGAGAAGGGCCAGGAGAAGGACTGGTTCGATTCGTCGTTCATCGTATGGCTCGCGTTCATCGCCGCCGTGGGGATGGCCGTCTTCATCTGGCGCGAGCTCGAGACCGACCATCCCGCGGTGGACCTCCGATTATTGAGGAACCGTCCTTTCTCCGCGGCGACGTCCCTCGGCGGGATCCTCGGGATGGGGCTCTACGCCAGCCTCTTCATCCTGCCGCTCTTCCTGCAGAACAACCTCGGATACCCGGCGATGAAGTCGGGGCTGGCGCTGATGCCCCGGAGCCTCGCGATGGCGGTGGGGATGCCGCTCGCCGGCCGGTTCTACAACAAGCTCGGGCCCAAGGTGCTGATCGCCTCGGGGCT
>DATIEF010000266.1:0-6178 GCA_035455865.1 Gemmatimonadales bacterium
CCGAGTTGGCCGGCACCCGCTCACCGCTGAGACCGACCTCGTCGATGAGTCGTTCGAGCTCTGGCCGCCCGCCCAAGTAGCCCGACGGGCCCCCCTCCACCAGCCAGCCGTCGCGCACGATGCTGTTCGCCTTGCCGCCGACCTGCGGGGCGCGCTCCAGCACCAGCACCTCGACACCGCCGGCGCGCCGCGCCGCCCACGCCGCCGCGAGCCCCGAGATCCCGCCGCCGATGACGACGAGGCGTCGCACGCTATACCGTGCGGCTGAAGACCGGCTTCGCCTCGCCCTCGTGCTTTTCCCGCTGGTAGCGGTCGAAGCACATCGCCAGGTTGCGCACGAAGAGCTCGCCCACCGGCGTGGCCTCGATCCGCTCCTTGCCGATCCGCACCAGCCCCTCCCGCTCCGGCCCCGCGAGGAGTGCCAGATCCTCGGCGAAGTAGCTCGCGAAGTCGATGCCATACCGTCGCGAAATGTCGCCGGTGTCGACCCGGAAGTTGCACATCAGTTCGTGGATCACTGTGCGGCGGACCTCGTCGTCGGCGCTCCGGGGGACGCCGCGCGTCACCGGGAGTTCGCCCGCCTTGATGCGCGCCTCGTAGGTCGAGAGCTTCTTCTCGTTCTGGATGTAGGCGCCCCGCACGTCGCCGATGGCGGAGATGCCGATGCCGAGGACGTCGTCGCCGGGGATGACGGCATAGCCCTGGAAGTTCCGCCGCAGACGCCCTTCGTGCTTGGCGCGGGCGAGTTCGTCGTCGGGGCGGGCGAAGTGGTCCATCCCGATCGGCTCGTACCCCGCCTTGAGGAAGCGTTCCCGCGCGATGGCGAAGAGCGCCACCTTGGTGGCCGCGTCGGGGAGCTGGTCCTCCTCGATCTTCTTCTGGTGCCCGCGCACCCACGGCACGAAGGCGAACGAGTACACCGCCGCGCGGTCGATGCCGAGCCCGATCACGGAGTCGACGGTGCGCTCGAAGCTCTCCGGCGTCTGGAGCGGGAGCCCGTAGATGAGGTCGACGTTGATGCCGCGGAACCCGCGCCGGCGGGCCTGCTCCACCAGCGCCGCGGTCTGCTCCAGCGACTGCACCCGGTTGATCGCCTCCTGCACCACGGGGGTCAGGTCCTGGACGCCGAAGGAGATGCGGTTGAAGCCGAGGTCGGCGAGGGCGTCGATGTGGGCGGCGGAGGTGACGCGCGGGTCGGCCTCGAGCGCCAGCTCCGCCCCCTTCGACGGGTGGAACCGCTTGAGCAGGTGGCCCAGCAGGTCTGTGAGCTGCGCCGGGGAGAAGTAGGTCGGCGTCCCCCCGCCCAGGTGCAGCTGCGCAAAGCGCCGGCGATGCGGCAACCGCTCGGCCAGGAGGTCGATCTCGCGCTTGACGAGCTCGAGGTACGGCTCCGCCACGTCGCGGTGCTTGGTGATGATGACGTGGCAGCCGCAGAAGAGGCAGCGCTCCTCGCAGAACGGCAGGTGCAGGTAGAGCGAGAGGGGCGCGTCGCCCAGCTTGTCCGCTTCGGCCAGCCGCACCAGGTACTCGTCGGTGCCGACCTCTTCGTTGAACTCGACGGCGGTCGGGTAGCTGGTGTAGCGCGGCCCAGGCCGGTCGTGGCGGGCCAGCAGCTCGGCGGTGACCTCACGCCCCACCGGCCGCTCGGCGCCGCTCGCCGCGGATGCAGGATGCTTCCGATCCATCACGACCTCCCGTTCGACGTCGTGGCGAGCGCCGCCAGCTCGTCGAGGAATTCCGGCTCCAGCTCCACCGACCCGATGCGGAGGAACTCGGTGCCCCCCGCCTCGATGAACGACTCCCGCCCCCGGATCCCGATCTCCTCGACCGTCTCCAGCCCCTCCGTCACGAATCCCGGGGTGATGACCGCGACCCGGCGGACGCCGCGGCGCGGCAGCTCTTCCAGCAGGCCGGCGGTGGCGGGCTTGAGCCACGGCTCCGGGCCGAACTTCGACTGGAAGGCGAGGGTCGCGCGGTCGGCGGGCCAGTCGATGGCGCGGAGAAAGGCGTCGGTCGTCGCGCGGCAGTCGCGGACGTAGACGCCCCGTTCGCGGCGGTCGTAGCGCACCGGGATCCCGTGGAACGAAATGACAAGGTGCTCGACGTCGTGCCCCGCCGAGTCGAGGTCGCGGCGCCAGCGGGCGGCCATCGCGCTGATGTAGCCCGGCGCAGCCGGGTCCACCAGGCGCTCCACCAGCCGGTGGGCGATCCCCGCGCGCTCGGCGGCCTCGCGGGCGCGCAGGAAGGCGGTGCCGGTGGTGGCGTCGGTGCGATGGGGAAAGAGGGGGCTCACGACGATCGGTCCCGACTCCTCGCGGGCGAGCCGCTGCATCACCGTGTCGAGGGAGGGTTCGCCGTAGCGGTACGCCGAGCTCACGCCGAAGCGTCCGGCGGCGCGGGCGCGGACGTCGGCCACGATCCGTTCCGTGGCCACGCGGAGGGGAGAGCCGCCGTCGGTCCAGATGGAGCGGTACTGCTCCGCCACCCGGGCCGGGCGGCGGCGGAGGATGATCCCGCGGAGGATGGGGAGCCAGAGCCAGCGGGGAAGGTCGACGACCGCCGGGTCGCCCAGGAATTCATCGAGGAACTCGCGCACCGAGGCCGGTTCCGGCGCCTCGGGGGTCCCCAGGTTGACCAGCACCAGATGTGTCACCGGCACCCACGGCAGCTGAGTGGTCGCGAAGTCACGGATTGAATCAATAATGGCGGGGCCGATCCGGCTTCCGTATCTCACCGGACGGGCGGGAATGCAGGAATGGCGCGGCGTATGCCCTGTGGGGGTCGCATGGATCCGCAGGGGCGGCGCATGCGCCGCCCGGTAACCCTCACCCCTGACCCTTCTCTACCTCACCCTCATCTCCGACCCCCTCCTCTACTGAACCCTCACCCCCGACCCCTCTCCCTGCGGGAGAGGGGAGGTGTACGGCTGAACGACGGGACTCCGATCTCTGAGCGGTCGGCGGAGCCCGCGGAGGGTCAAGCGTTCACGGCGCTGTTCCCCTCTCCCGCAGGGAGAGGGGCCAGGGGTGAGGGTTAGGCTGAAAGGGGTCAGGCGTAAAGGTCAGGCGGCAGGCAGAAACGGGTCAAGCGTGAAGCCTAGGCGGCGAGGGGTCGGGGGTGAGGGTGATATGCGGGCGACTCCCACTACATCACCCTCACCCCAGCGACCGCACCACGCTGAGCGCCTCGTCCACGTGCTTCGTGGCGTCGAAGAGCTGGGAAAAGACGTGCCGGATGATGCCCTGGCGGTCGATGATGAACGTGGTCCGTCCCGGCACCACCAGCAGCTGCCGCTCGACGCCGTAGCGCTTCCGCACGGCACCGTCCTCATCGGCCAGGAGGGTGAACGGCAGGCGGTGGTTGGCCGCGAACTCCGCGTGCGACTTGACCGAGTCCGAGCTCACACCGATCACCTCGGCGCCCGCCTCCTGGAACACCTCGAAGTCGTCGCGGAAGCGGCACGCCTCGGCGGTGCAGCCGCGGGTCTCGTCCTTCGGATAGAAATAGAGGACCACGATCCGCCGGCCCTTGAACGCGCCGAGCGACACCGGCGTGCCGCGCTGGTCGGGGAGCGTGAAGTCGGGGGCGGTGTCGCCGGGCTTGAGGGGCATTCGGTGGCCTCTTAGAGATGGGACCACGGAGGGCACGGAGAACACGGAGAGGCACGGAGAAGAGCAGTTGATGTGGCATCGCGATCGGAACTCCCCTCGCTAGACCACTTCCAGCGCGGTTCTCCGTGTATCTCCGTGCTCCTCCGTGCCCTCCGTGGTCCCACGGTTTTGGGGTCGCCGCAGGCGACCCCCACGGGCGCTGGACCCCTACGGCTTGAGCCACCGCCCCAGCCACTCGTCGGTGGCCTGCTGGATCAGGAGGAAGCTCTGGAAGTTGTATGCCGCGCCGTGGTGCCCCGGCGGGTAGATCCGGAGGTCCACGTCGTGGCCGGCGTTGGCCATCGCGGTCAGGAACTGCATCGTGTTCTGCGGATGGACGTTGTCGTCCATCATCGAGTGGATGAGCAGCAGGTGTCCGGTGAGCCGGGGCGCCAGGACCACCGCCGAGCTCGAGTCGTACCCCGCCGCGTTGTCGGAGGGGAGGCTCATGTAGCGCTCGGTGTAGATGTCGTCGTAGAGCCGCCAGTCGGTCACGGCCGAGTTGGCGACGCCGACGGTGAAGAGGTCGGGATACTTGGCCATCGTGTACACCGTGCTGTAGCCGCCGTAGCTCGTGCCCATGATGGCCACGCGCTTCCCGTCAACGTAGGGCAGGGTGGCCAGGTATCGCGCCGCCTCGGCGAAGTCGTGGCTCTCCCACTGGCCCAGGTGCTTGTACACCACCTTCATGAACGCGCTGCCGTAGTTGTTGGTGCCACGGTTGTTGAGCCCCACCACGATGTAGCCGTGCTGGGCCAGCCACTGGCCGTACCCGCCGCCGCCCCACGAGTTGTACACCTGCTGGGAGCCGGGGCCGCCGTACACCGCGAAGACCACCGGGTAGCGCCGGGTCGAGTCGAACGGCACCGGCAGCACCATCGAACCGTCGAGCTTGACGCCGTCGGAGGTGGTGAAGTTGAAGAGCTTGGTGGGGGAGTACTCGTGTGATGCCACCCACGCCGTCACCTTGGCATTGTCCTCGATCTTCTTGAGCATCTTGCCGCCGGTGGCCCAGAGCTCCACCTGGCGCGGGGTGCTGACCGACGACCAGCGGTCGATGTAGTACCGGGTGCTGGGCGACATGTCGATCGAGTGGGTGCCGGTGGCCGTGGTCAGGCGCCGGGAGTGGCTGCCGTCGAACCGGACGGCGTAGAGCTGCCGCTCGAGCGGGGAGGCCTCGGTGCCCACGTAGTAGATGGTGCGCGTCTTCGGGTCGGTGCCCTCGATCCGGGTGGCCTCCCACTTCCCGCTGGTCACCTGGTTGAGGAGCTTGCCGCTGTAGTCAAACCGGTAGATGTGCTGGAACCCATCGCGGTCGGAGAGCCAGAAGAACTCCCGGGTGCCCGCGGGGAAGGAGAGCATGTCCTGCACGCCGGCGTAGAAGTCGAAGACGTCGATCCAGGTGCTCGACCGGTCGGTCATCACCAGGCGCCGGCCGCCGGTGGTGACGTTGAAGAAGAAGAGCTTCATCTGGTTCTGGTGCCGGTCGAGCGTCACGACCGCGAGCGTGTCCTTCTCGCTCGTCCAGTAGATGCGGGGGATGTAGGTGTCAGGCCCCTCGCCGGTGTCGAGCCAGACCTGCTTGCCGGTCTTCACGTCGGAGACGCCGATCCGTACCGTCGGGTTCGAGTCGCCGGGCTGGGGGATGCGGATCGTGTCCCACACCGGGTGGATGCCGGCGTAGTCGGTGAACTGGACCGTCGGCTCCGGGCCCTCATCCAGCTGCCAGTAGGCCAGGTACCGGTCGTCGGGCGACCAGTTCCACGCCTGCGCCAGGCCGAACTCCTCCTCGTACACCCAGTCGAAGTGCCCGTTGTAGACGGTGCCGTGGGCGTCGCTGGTGAGGCGGGTCTCCTTGCCGGAAGCCATGTCATACACGTACATGTCGCCGCCGCGCTCGAGCCCGAGCATCGTGCCATCGGGGGAGAGTTCGGCGGTGCGGGCGCCCTTGGCCGCCGCCTTGAGGGAGCGATCGGCCAGCGAGTACACGAAGTAGTCGGCGGTGCCGCTCCGGCGGTAGATCTGCTTGAAGTTGGCCTGGAAGACCAGGTACTTCGAATCCTGCGACCACTGGAACGACTGGTAGCTGAAGGGCTCGGTGGTGCCGGGGAAGGTGAGCCCCTTGGCGGAGAAGAGCAGCGTGTCCTTGCCGGTGGCGGGGTCGGCGGCGCGGATCTCCTCGCCGTCGGCGCCGCGGGTGATGTAGCTGTACCGGGCGCCGCCGTCGATCCAGTTGACGTTGGCCGGGCCGTTGGAGCCGAAGAGGGCGCCGCCGGAGCGGAGCGCCTCCTCGAGCGAAGCGAAGCGGGCCTTCTCCTGCGCGGCGGCAGGGAGGGAGACAAGGGCGCCCGCGAGCGTGGCGAGCGTCAGCGTACGGATGCAGCGCATCAGGTGTCGTCCTCGGTCAGGGTCGTGCAAGGGTACGGTGGAAGTCATCGAAAGGTTGCGGTGGATTGGGTGGGACCACGGCGGGCACGGAGCACACGGAGAGGCACGGAGGACTACTCGATAGTGTGGTCTCGCGAATG